>JAAYEN010000224.1 GCA_012728775.1 Tissierellia bacterium | reverse complement strand
TCCATAACTAATTTATCTCTTTCTGCTCCTGAAGCTGACATAGATGCATTGTATAAATCATCAAATGCTTTTTGATCTGGATTTAATGTAGTATCCCAAGTCGCTGGTGCATAATTTTGCCATCTCCATTGTGCGTGATTACTTCCATGTAGGGAAGTCATCATTTGGTAACTAGAATTAACATTAAAGCTAGTTCCAATCCAACCTGCACGTCCTGCGTTGAAATTACCTTCTAGTATATAGTCAAAGTAAACATTTGACTCCATGTTAGAAAGAGTAGTATCGACATTTAAGTTTTCTTTTATCATTTGTTGAATAGCTTCCATAACTGTTTTGTTAGCGTCAGAAGTGTTATAAAGCATTTCTATCGCTGGGAAGCCTTCTCCGTTTGGATAACCCGCTTCAGCTAAAAGCGCTTGAGCCTCTTCCACTTTTGCTGCTCTTGGGTCTATTCCATATTGTTCTGCTGGATAACCATCAGCTTCTAGTTTTCTGTATGGATTTCCTTCAGTGTCTCTAGCTACTGCATTTATAAATCCAGTTGCAGGAATTTCCCCTGCTTTTGTAACATTTTCTACAATAGCTTTTCTGTCGATTGCCAATGCAAATGCTTTTCTAACGTTGATGTCGTTAAATGGTTCTGTGTCATTGTTAAATACTAGATACCATACACCTGCCCAAGGTTGAACGTGTAGATATGGTTCTTCTGCCATTAATCTTTGAATTTCTTCAGTAGGAATTTGATCGTTTACGTCAATATCTCCTGCTTGAGAAGCTTGCATCGCAGTGTTTGGATCTACGATAAATACGCCTCTAAATTCTTCGATACTTACATTGTCAGCATCCCAATATTCTTCGTTTTTAACAAAAGTAATATGGGATCCTACTACGTATTCACCTAATTTGAAAGGTCCATTGGATACAGCTGTTTCAGCTTTCTTTTCCCATCCATCTCCTAATTCTACAATATCTTTTCTTGTAGGGAACCAAGAAAATGTAGAAACAACGTCAGCAAAGAAAGGAGTTGGATTTTTTAATTCCACTTCTAAAGTTTTGTCATCAATAGCTCTAACACCTACTTCAGATGCTTCAATTTCTCCATCGAAAAACTCTTGAGAGCCTTTGATAAAGTCTGTAAATTTCGCCAAGTTACCTGACGCTTCAGCTGGGTCGCCCATTCTTATCCAAGAATAAACGAAATCGTGAGCAGTAACAGGTTGACCATCTGACCATTTAGCATCTTCTCTTAAGTGGAAAGTCCAAGTTACATTATCTTCTGCAACTTCCCAACTTTCTGCAACACCTGGTTGCATTCCATCTACCGCTGGATAAGTAAGTCCTTCAAATAGTTGAACAGCCACTACTGATCCACTTTGCATAGTGTTTTGTACCGGGTCCCAGGTTTTTGGTTCTTGTCCTATATTCCAAACCAAAGCATCTCCTGCATCCGCTACTCCTGCAGTTTCTTCTTCAGCTTCAGCTGGTTCTTCTTCAACCTCAGCTGCAGTCTCTGTAGTTTCAGTTTCATTTGGTTCTTCAGCTGGTTTTGCATCGTTATTTCCACATGCAGTTAAGCCCAAAGACAAAGCCATAACTAAAACTAACATTAGCGCGATTAATCTTTTATTCATAATCCCCTCCTAAAATGATAAATTTCAATAAACTGAAATTTATTTGTTTTATTATACCTGTCAATCAAAATAATAGCAACACAATTTTACTAATTCTAAATTATACTTAAATAATATTGTATTAATAAAAAATAATTTCTTTTATCTGATAATTAATATTTATATTGATTGAAATTTTCAATATAATGTATTTGAAATCAAAAAAGCCACATCGCTAAAAGCAACGTGGCTCGTCCCCACCCTATCCCTAATCAAGTCGATGCGTGGTAATAAATGTAATCTATTAAAATGTTTTTTCTAACATCTTTCAATAAATGTGCTATTGTAACATTTTTCCGTAAGTGTAAACTTTCGTCTATAGGTTTTTTTGCACCCGCCCTTGATTCAACCATTTATATTAAATTTCAGTCAACCAATTAGTTTCTTGAATTTTTAACTCCAATTCTCTATATTCCTTAGATAAATCATCTATTTCTTTTTGAATTTTAGGTACTGAAATAGTACTAACTACTTTTATATCAGTTCCATAAGCTCTATTAGCTAAATCGGCAGCAGCATATCTGACATTTCTTAAAATATCAATTTTTCTTGACAATACTTCCCTTTTTGCAATTAATTCTGTGATGGATTTCCCGTCTACAGTTTTTGTGGCATTGGCGATATTAATTCTTCCAATTAGCTCCTCTAATTCTTTTGTATCTTTATCTAATTCCTTTAAAAGTTGATTAGGGTCTTCAGATGGCTTATCTCCCTCTTGCACCCTTGCATTTTGTATAATTCTAGTTTCTAAATGGGATACTCTCATTTGTAAGTCTTTTCTAAGTTGCAACGCTTCTGCTAATTTCATATGTTCCTCCTAAGGTTAAATTGAAATGTTTTCTAGTATTTTTCCCTTTTATATAATTATATACTTCTTATTAAATAATTGATTTCAAATTCATTACAAATAAAACCTAGAATTATGATAAATTCTAGGCAAGAACGATGATAACCCTTTATTAAGGTCGGAATATCATTCTTTTTCGAGCGTATATGGCCCGCCGGCCGAGGGTACTCGAAAAAGAATGATATGGAGACCTTTTTGGGCAGTCTCGCCTAGAATTATGATAAATTCTAGGCTATTACAATTTGAAAATTTAATTATTTATTTAGCATATTTAATGGAACTAAAATCCCAGTATGGATAAGGATAATACTTAGGTCCTGTAAAGTTTTCATTGATTTTAAAAGACGTTCCTGGATCTACTAAATATAATTCCGGATAATCTCTTTTTATCATATCAAACATACCTTGGTAATTATTTCTATCGTCTGTCAAAAACGTGTTGTAATCTAATTGGTAGAAGTCCGAAATATTAAGTCTAGTTCTTGTAGTAAATCTATTCATAATTCTGTAAGGGTCATGATTTCCAGTAAATCTTACTATTGCCATGCCATAGGCTTTATCTTCCAAAATAAATTTTTGAAAATCTTCATATGGAAGAGGTAACAACTCTACTTGAAGATCCAAAGTCAGCAAATCATATCTTACAAACTCCCCAATTGCTTGAGACAAAAAGTCTTCTTCAATATATGCTATGGAAAAAAATTCCTCTTTAAATTCTGGGTTCTTTGCAATTAGCTCACGTGAGCGTTCAGGATTATAGCTTTTTTCTATCTCTAATCCTTCTAGATAAGGACTAAAATATGGGCTCAATGGTGTTTCAACCACTGCGCCACTAAAGGCTAGAACATCTTCTTTTATTTTATTTTTATCTACACCAGAATACAAAGCTTCCCTAAGCTCAATATTAGAAAAAACAGGATCATCTACATTGAATACTAGAGAGTAAATATCCGTACTTAAATTGTCCAAATCTTCTTCCCCACTTAAAACAGGATAACTGTCAATTAAATGGAGTGAACCATTGGTAAAATTAGTTATTCTATCTTCTTTCAAAGGAATATTTGCAATTTCAATATTTTTTATTTGAGGTTTTTTTGTGTAATAATCCTCGAAACGAGTCAATTTTATTGTACTGTGGGCGTCCATTTCTACAAACATATATGGACCTAAACCAATTGGAAATTTTCCCTGATCTTCTTCTGTATATCCTTGGGGCACAATAAATGTATCTGCCAATATACTAGAGGTAACTTCTTCTCCATAATAATCATCTAAGTATAAAACAATTTCAGAAGTTCCTAGGATTTCAACTTTCCCTTTTTTAAATCCATCACTGGTCATTCCATTTACCATATTTTTCCAATACTTAGAATTCTCCATATTAGCCGTATCAATTCCAGGAATAAGACCTGTATATCTAAATATAGAATATTGAACATCTTCAGGAGTAAGTTCTTCGCCATTGTGGAATTTTACCCCATCTCTTAAAACTATTCTATAAACTAAGTATCCATCTTCTTCCGAAACTGTAATCCCATTGGCGATTCCCGGCTTTAGATTTCCATCTTCGTCTATTTTATATAGTCCTTCATGTATGTTTTGTAAAATAGCTTTTCCCTCATGGTGCATATAAGTATATGGTCTAAAGTCTGAAATTCCCATGGAATAACTAGCCACAAAAGGAGCATCTAAATTAATTTCAGTAACTTCTTCCACTGGAATATCTTCTGAAGTTTCTTTTACGTCTTTACTGCAACTTGTCAATAATAATAACAAAGCAAATAAGGTAATTATTTTTTTCATAACGCCTCCATTTTTCATTCAACTATTCTATCAAAGAAACCACCATTTTTCAATTATTATAATACAATTTCAGATTGTTATATCTAACTAATAATTTTCAAATCTATATAGAAAATCTTCAAAATTTTTATACCCAAACTTTTCTATCACCCTAGGTTTAATACCTTCTCTTTCTAGAGCATCTATTAATTTCGGAGTATCCTCTACTCCCTTAAGTTCTAAATTATCTTCAAAAATCCCATCAAAATCTGTTCCCAATCCAATTACATCTTCTCCACCGACGTTTATGATATGTTTAAAATGTCTAATCATTCCCTCTATTGTGGATTTATCTCCTTCCAAGAATAAATCGCAAAAGTTAAGTCCCATAAGTCCACCCTTATTGGCAAGGGCTTTTATCATATCGTCAGAAAGATTTCTCAAATGGTTTTGTACTTTTCTCGAATTGGAGTGAGTGGCTAAAAATGGTCTCTTTCCATATTTGACAATATCGTAAAAACCACCATCAGATAAATGGGATACATCTACAACAATTCCTAAATCGTCCATCTTCTCCAAAACTTCTCTTCCAAAAGGTTTTAAGCCTTCATTTTGATATTTCCCCTCGAAGTTGGGAAATCCTATTGAATTTTCGTAATTCCATGTAAGAGTGATAAACCTAACTCCCAGATTATAAAGTTCATCTATTTTTTCAAGATCTTCTTCTATAATTCCACCTTCTTCCACAGACAAAAATCCGCTTATAAGATCTTGTTCTTGATTTTCCAAATGAGTTTTTAAATCCGTAGCAAGGGAAATTAAATTTTTATTCTTTCCAATCTCTCCTTTAAAAATATCAATCATCTCTAAAGCATCCCCATAGTAACTATTCGTAAAAGGAGAAGCACCTAAATCTACATAACAAGCAAATACTTGTCCTATGTAATTACTTCTTTTTAATCTATTTAAATCTACATTTATATTATTATCAAAAAGAGATATCTCTTCCCCTTTCACTTTTCCACCTATTATTTTTAATAAAGTGTCAACATGCATGTCAATTATCTTCATTCCCAATCCTCCTATATTATTTAAATAATACCAGTAATTTCCCTTTATGTCTTTATAAATGTTTAGAATATCAATAAATTGATATAAATGTAATAAGAGGAGGCGAAAATTATGTTACAAGAAATGATAAAAATCAGGAGATTTTTCCACACAATACCAGAACCAGCATGGCTAGAATTCCAAACAACTGTCGAATTAATTAATAGACTAAAAGATATGGGATATGCAGTAGAATATGGTAAAAGTATCCACGGAGGTCCCAGAATGGGATTTCCTACTAAAGAAACCATAAACGCACACAAAGACCACATAAAAATCAACGCAGATTTTGATATATCCCAAATTTTAGAAGGGTATACAGGAGCCATAGTCAAATTGGACACAGGGCAACCAGGCCCTACCATTGGACTTCGATTTGATATAGATGCCAATGATTTACAAGAAAACAGTAATCCGGGACATAGACCAGTAGACGAAGGCTTTTCATCTACAAACCCTAAAGCTATGCATGGATGCGCCCACGATGGACATATGACTATTGGATTATTTGTCGCTAAGTGGTTAATGGATAATCGCAAAAATTTAAAAGGTCAATACGTTATTGCATTCCAGCCAGCAGAAGAAGGAGCTAGGGGTGCTCTTAGTATGATAAATACTCAACACTTTAATAATATAGATTACTTCCTAGCAATGCACCTAGGTATAAATTTACCTTCTGGTAAAATAGGTGTAGGTTCTGTGGGAATTTTCGCTACTTCCAAAATAGATGTAGAATTAAATGGTAGAAGCGCCCATGCAGGAGTTAATCCAGAAGATGGAAACAACGCACTTCTTGCAGCATCTAGTGCAATTTTGAGTTTGCATACACTGCCACAAATTTCTAAAGGTATGAGTAGATTAAATGTAGGTGTAGCTCAAGGTGGTACAGGCAGAAATGTCGTTCCAGGAAACGCATCTTTCAAAATGGAAGTACGAGGAGAAATTGACGAAATCGTTGAATATTTAATAAAAAGAACTAATGAAGTTGTAGAAGGTGCCGCAAAACAATACGGTGTAGATTTTGAAGTCAAAGAAGTAGGAGCAGGTCAAGCTATTAAAGTACACGATGAAGTATTTTATAAAGAAATTGATGACTTATTGAAATCAAAAGGTTATGACACCGTTAGAAATAATAATTTTAATGCCTCAGAAGATGTAACATACTTTATGAACAAAGTTTCTGAAGATGGCGGAAAGTCCATTCACTTACTAATCGGATCCGATTTAAAAGCAGGACATCACAACGACAAGTTTGACTTTAACGAAGAAGATATGCTAGTAGCATACAATGTAATTACAAGCACAATTGAATATCTTCAAGATAAATAAAATTAAAATAAATAATCATAAAAAGATGCTTTATAAGTGTCTTTTTATGATTATTTATTTTATTATATTGGTAATGCTGAAATCATCAAACCTCCAACTATTAAACTTAAAATATTAGCCACTATAGTAAAATTAATAACTCTTCCCTCTTCTTTAATCAATGTTCTAAAAGCTAATATCTCAATTAGAATTACTGAAAATTCTAAGAATAAAAACATAATCCACCATATATATGATAAATTAGGACCACTAAAAGAATAATTCAAAATGCCCTGGGTTAAAATATTTACTATTAGAAAAGCTATATAAGTTCGCTTTTCTCTAAAACCAAAAGCAAACAACACCACTCCTTCTATAATCAAAGTCAAGATTACTCTCAAAGCTATTAACAAGTAAGTCCTTATCATATACGTTTCCTGACTTAGGGTCATATCCTCTAAATTTAGATAATAAAGCTGATTATATAATTTATAAGAATCTGGATATTCTATTTTTTGAGTTTTTCCTCTAGTTTCAATAACTAAATATTCTTCGACAATATCTTTTGGAGAATAACCTAAGCTATATAGCCTAAAATAATCTTCCCATAACTTGTTGGATCTTTGAAACTCACCTTTTTTGGTGTCACCATCTTCATAGACTAAAACTGCAGAGATTTTTAAGTCTTTTGGAAGATTTGTTCCTACAATGGTAATCCTAGGAGGTTCTGCAGCATTTGCCTGAGAAATAGATGGAAGTATTATCAACAATACTAAAATTAAAACCCAAAATTTTATTTTTATTTTCATTTCTGCCCTCCTCATGAATTATATTAATTTTATAATATCATATAAAAAATAAAAAGGCACTCCCACTGCATTTAGCTGGTGAAAGCGCCGTATTTGCTTCGTATTTTATTGCCTTTGGAATATCGCTTCCAAATTCTCATTATATCCATAGTCTAGCCTCTTTTCTGCGTCTATTTATCTTCTAAAATTTTTAAAGCCTTGTTATATTTATAATAACGACTCATGTCTTTTTCACTTATTACATTAATTCTGTTTAAGTTTGAGTTATGTTTTAAGTCGCTTATCTTTACTGCTTTTGCTATAGGGTCTTTCTTTATAGCTTCAATATAATCTGTGTATGATATATTTTCATTTTTTGTTAATAGAGTTAAGGCGTCTTTTTGATTTTTATTTAAGAATCGTAAATCTTTCATTGTATAGTCTGTGTCTTCTAGCACGTCATGCAATAACGCCACCGTCTTTGCTTCTAGCGTCTTTACGCCTAATGCTACTTTTATTGGGTGCAAAATGTAAGGCTTGCCACCTTTATCGACTTGCCCTTTATGTGCTCTAAATGCAATTATTAACCCTTTTAAAAGCTTAATCATCTATAACCTTCTATTCCGTCTTTACTTTTTTGTAGTGCGTTGTTAAATTCTTCTTCACTTATTTCATCTGCATATAGTTCGCCTATCAATATTTGAGAGTAATAATCATCTTTTACTAGTTCGCCATCTATAATTACATAGAATAAAGCATTTTCATGTTTGAAATAACTTCCATCATAAGCTTTATAGTATTTAATTCGTGGTTTTTTCGGCTTTTTTGCTTCTATTGCTTCTTGTGCAATACTTCGCTCTAATGCATCATTGAATTCCTCTTCGCTTATTTCTACTGCTTGAATTTTCCCTTCGTCAATCCACTTATATATTGGGTTGAATAGGACAAAACCTTCAAATATTTCTTTCCATTCCCCGTTTTCTTTTTTTACATACTCATTATCTGATGTTTTAAAATACAATACTTTGTTCATTTTCTCACCTCTTATAATTTAACGTCTTCAATACCCTTAGGGTGCGGTATTTTAGCCGCGTTTTCAATCATTATTTTTCTCATTTCATTTGTAAATCATTCTGCTTATTCAAATATATACTTTCGTAAAAATCTTTTAAGGTGATTTTCTCTTCTCATAAGACATACTAAATTTATTATACCTTATAAAAATAAAAAGGCACTCCCACTGCACGTAGCTAGTGAAAGCGCCTTTCATCTGGTGCGGGAAAGAGGACTTGAACCCCCACGTCAATGACACTAGATCCTAAGTCTAGCGCGTCTGCCAATTCCGCCATTCCCGCAGCGAACTTTCTTATAATAACAAAATATTAAGACTTTGTCAAATCTTTTTTAAACCCATTAAAAGTAAGATTTTCTTTTGTTTATTACTGGCATTTTTTAGTAATTTTTCAAATATTTTAATAAAAAACAGATGAACTAAATTCATCTTAGACTGTTGACAAAGGTCTCCATATCATTCTTTTTCGAGTACCCTCGGGCCGGCGGGCCATATACGCTCGAAAAAGAATGATATTCCGACCTTAATAAAGAGTTTGTCATCGTTCTGAGATGAATTGAATTCATCTGTTAATATTAAAAACTTGCTGCGGTAATGTTTTCATTAAATAAATCTTTTAGAACTTCTTCTGCCCTCATATTTCTGTATCCTTCTGGGTCTAGTAGTCCTGAGCCATTGTCATTCCAGGTAAACTTTCCGTGGTTTGAGCTAGGCATTGCAGTATATCTGCTGTAAGTATAAAAAGTTACATTGTATCTTTCGCTCCAAGCTGGATAATATTTTTCCATATATGTCTTAGCTAGTTTCATAGCTTGGCAATTGGAATTTGCTCCTAAGGCACCTATTTGTACTCCACCTCCGGGACTTTTATTTTTACTGTTGGTGGGAGAAGAATGTAATATTACTATACTCCCGTCTTCACAAACTCCCAAGGCTGTCCAAACATGTCCTTTCATGGAAAATATATCTCCAGGTTTAAAATCTTTTGGGCTAAACTTTCTAGTTCTAGTTCCCATGCCGAAATCATCTGCGTAGGATTTAGCCATATTATTAGCCCTTATTACAAATCCTGATTTGCCACTTTCAGTATTTATAGTGTTATAAACAGCCCAGCCAATATATCCTGAACAGTCTATTCCTGCGTAATTGTATTGATTGTATGTCTTATGAGGATAATAGCTTTTTACAGTATTTTTATTATTCCTATAAGTAAAAGATGAATCTTGAGATTGGAAAAAATCTAACCAAGACTGAGAAAGTCCTATGGTTGTAGCTTCTTTACTAGAACCATCGTCTGTCCAATTCCAAGCTCCTCCATAGATATAAAGAGCTGTTCCAACGGGCTCCAAGGAAGTCTGTAGGAAATTTTTAATCGTTCTAACACCTGGTGTTCCTTTTACAGGCGCTGTATAAGCATCCCCTACGAAGGTTGAATATATTGTATAAGGATAATCTCCATAAACTTTTAATGTATCTCCTGCTTTTATCTCCACAACATCTACTTTAGAGCCTCCTGGAGAATTTGTTATAGAAAATATTCCTGTGTCATCAGTCAACTCGAAATATACATCATTAACACTTACATAATTGTCTACAAAGCTATTAACTTTTCCTACAATTATAGGTTCAGATGGAATCACTTCAGTTACCAAAAACTTTTCATCATATTTAATATTATATACATAGCCTTCATCTAAAATATTTTGCAATTCGTAATTTCCTACTTTTGCTAATTTGTAATTTTGTTCATTGCCATTAACACTGAATCTATGAACGAAATTATCTTTGTTTTTAAATTCTCCTTTGTTGTAATCTTTTATTCCTAAATACACTACATTTTTAGCCTCTGTCAAATTAGCTTCTGCATTGACATTCATTGGAGTGAATATTCCAAGGGTTAAAATAAAACATAGAGCAATTATAATTTTTTTCATATCCTTCTCCCACACATATAATATTTATTAAAATTAATGATATCATACTTTTGTTAAGTCTATATTACAAATTAAAGAATCAAAAAAGATTCTTCCCTTCTGTAGTTTCGTCTAATATTTGGTATAATAATATTGGAGGAAAATATATGATAATTAATATTTTGAATTTCTTAGCAGTGATTGCTGCTATTTATGTAATTAAATTAGGATCCGATTATAATAGAGGAGATAATTCTAATCAATCATTTAATAAAAGACTTCATCCAAGCGAAATAAATTATCTATATAAAGATATTAATTACTTGAATAGAGCTATTTTAGTAACTCTTTTGGAACTGAAAAGACGAGGGAAAATTGAAATTGAAAAATACGTTAGAGAATCTAGAAATAAAACTTTGGAAGATTTTGTAGTAGAATATCGATTTTCTATTTTGGATACTAGTGATTTGAAAGAACATGAAATAATCTTTATAAGAAATATATTTGAAGATAAGGACGTAATCACCACAGATGAACTTACGCAAAAAGCTATTAATGAAAGCAAATTTTTATCTGACCAAGGAGATTGGAGTAATTACCTAGATTTATCCCTTGAACGTCAAAATTTATACGAAGAATCTAATAAAGGATTATCCAATAAAATTAAAATCCTAGGTTTAATTGTTGTGGTTATAGGAGTAGCATCTTTAGTAAGGCACAATATTCTAGGATTAGTAAGTATTATATCAGCTCTTCCCATTTTTCTAGTGGGAATAAATATGGGAATAGAAAAATCCAAAGAAGGTAGAACATTACTAAATCATTTTGCACAGTTAGAAGAAATGGCAAAAAAAGGAAGTATAAAACATAATCTTGGAGAAGAAGATTTGTTAGAACTTCTAGCTCTATCCTTGACTATGAAATACTTTCTACCTATTTACGAAAACTCCCATAAATACGATACTATAAATTTAGTAACTGAATCTATAAATGAATATGGAGGTTCCCACTTAGATGACGCCATCTTAAGAGGTTTTATGGGTTTCACTGCAAAAACTAGAGATGATACCTTAGATACTAATAGGATAGATTATAGATTGTTTAAATAATGATAAGGAGTTAATTATGAAATTTTTACGTTTTGAAAATTCTAATGGAGATATTTTATCAGGAATTATTAAAGAAAAAAAGATATTTGCCTTTGAAGATTTGGATTATTTTAAAGAGTATAAGGATATATTGGATTTAATTAAAAATTTTAATGTTGACGATATTAACTTTCTAAATAATCTTGAGTCTGAAAAATATTATAATCTAGAAAATGTAAAGATACTTCCTCCTTTTTCTAGTCTTGCCCATGATGCAATATGTGTTGGATTAAACTACCACGAACACATTGAAGAGAGCATGGCTTATAAAGGTGGTTTTGAAGTTGCTCCTAATGCGACTTACTTTTCGAAACGTTCTGCCATTATCTCGGGACCTGGAGATGATATTATATGGGATAGCGAACTGGACGACTCTTTGGATTATGAAACGGAATTGGCCATTGTAATAGGAAAAAAAGGCAAGGATATCAAGGAAGAAGATGCATTGGATTATGTCTTTGGTTTCACAATACTCAATGATATTTCTTCTAGAATTTTGCAAATGTCCCATGGTCAATGGTTCAAAGGGAAAAGTCTGGACGGTTATACTTCCCTAGGCCCTTGGATAGTGGAAAAAACTGAATTTACTTTTCCTTTAGAGTTAGATATCAGCACAAAAGTAAATGGCGAAATTCGACAAAATTCCAATACTAAATTGATGATTAGAGGAATAGAAAGATTGATTTATGAACTTTCCCAAGGTATGACTCTCTTTCCAGGAGATATTATCGCCACTGGAACTCCTGCAGGTGTAGGAATGGGATTTAATCCCCCTAAATTTTTAAAAGATGGAGATTTAGTAGAGTGCGAAGTTGAAGGAATTGGAGTTTTGAAAAACCGAGTCCTAGCAAAAAGATAAAATTTTATATAATAAAAAAACTCCTGACTGTATATATTTCAATATAGCATATCAGGAGTTATTTTATTTACGAAAATCTATAAGCCGTAACTATAGGATCCCTATTTAATTTTTTATCGCGAAAATATTCATATAGGCAAAGGTCTTCGTAACCTCCATCTATTAATACACCATTAGTAAATCCATTATTTAAAAGAATTTTAAGGGAGCTGTAGCTGTTTGTGTATAAAGGTTTATCTTTTGGTATTTCATTTAACCTTTCCCTTAATTCACCTGAT
>JAAYEN010000055.1 GCA_012728775.1 Tissierellia bacterium | reverse complement strand
TTTTTTCCATTAGGTAATATATTTTCTTTATTAAATTTAATAGAGATAGACTCTTCAAAGTCTGGTCTTTTGGTGAGATTTTCTTCTTCTTTTTCAAATCTTTTTCCCATACTTTTAACCGTATGCATTTTATCTTTTAAGTTCTTTCCTACATTTGGATCTTGTCTAGAAACTTCTCGTTGTGCCCTTTCTACTTTATCGTAGATTTTTCTATACTTGTCCATTTTTTTGTCCAATTCTTCCCTTTCCTTGTTGGCTATTCGTTCAGTGGCAGAAATTTGATTATCTCTTATTTTCAAATATTGCTGGTACTTTTGTCTAGAAATTGTATACTTAGGCTCAGACTTTCTCACTAACTGTTCAATATGAATAATTGTATTTGCACAATTTTCTATTAATACTTCATCATGGGAAACAAATATTATGGGAATTTTTGCATTTTTAATAAATTTCTCGAGACTTATTATAGATTCCATATCTAAATCATTTGAGGGTTCGTCTAATAGTAAAACCGTAGGATTTTTTAACATAAGATTTAACAATTGGATTTTAATCTTTTCTCCACCAGAGCACTCTCTTATATTATTTTCCCTATAAGCTAACTCTTCTTCAATATTGAGCTCTCTTAAAAGATCATAGAAAAGATTGTAATCAAAAGTATCCTCATTTTCCATAAGGAAGTCTTTAACTCTTATATCTAAAATATTTTCTTTTAGTTTTTGGGGTAAATAACCGATTATTTCCTTTTGTTTGAATATTTCTCCTTTAATTTCAATATAATCTTCTATAAGACTTTCATCGTATATAGCTTTTAACAAGGTAGATTTTCCATTTCCTTCTTCTCCAATTAAAGCTACTTTGTCTCCTGAAATTAAAGAAAAATTAAAGTCTTTTAACAAAAGTCGTAGGTCCTTTTTCATATATAATTCTAAATTTTTAATAACTAGCATAATACCTCCTATTTGCCCATAAAAAAATCTACCTGCCCGGTAGATTTGATTTCACTAAAAACAAACAGAATTATTCTGTAATAGGTTCAGATAGATTTAATCAATAGGGCAAAAAACACATCCCAAAATGGGACAATACATTTTTTCTTTTTTCCATATTGATTATTTTCTCATCGGTCCCCTCCATAAGTTATTAAAACAATTATACTATAAAAAATAAATTTTTCCAATCTTATAATTTAGACAGTACTAATCAAAAATTATATAAAAAAGGCAGAAATTATTCTTTCTACCTTTTACATAATTTTTATCCATATTTATTTTTTTCTCTTAGGAGCTATATGAATAGCTTGGTCGTAAATTCCTGCTACCGCTTCACTAAAAGTTTCTTCTAATGTAGGATGGGCATGAATGGTTTTTAAAATATCCTTTACTTTTAAATTATTTGCAATTGCCAAAGTAGCTTCTGCAATAATTAAATTCGCATTTGGTCCAATAATATGAACCCCTAAAATATTTCCGTCATTATCACCTAAAATTTTAACAAATCCATTTACATTTCCCATAGCAAGACTTTTTCCATTAGATGCAAAGTTAGCTTTGGATACTTTATAATCAATTCCCTTTTCCTTTAACATCTCTTCAGTATTTCCTACATGGGCTACTTCGTCCATAGTAAATACACAGTTAGGAAAATTTTCAAAGTCCTTTTCGCTTTTTTCTCCCAGTAAATTTTCTACTACATATTCACCTTGGGCTGATGCAACATGGGCTAATTGAACACCTCCATTAACATCTCCAATGGCATAAATTCCACTTATATTAGTCTCAAAATTTTCATTTACTGTAATTCCCCCATGAGAATATTCAACTCTTGCTTCATCAAGACCAAGGGAATCAAAAACTGGACCTCTACCACCTGCTATTAAGACGTAATTTCCTGTTACTTCAATTTCTTCATCTTTGTTCTTATAAGCTGCTATTACTTTTAAGATATCATCTTCTTTTATAATTTTCGTAGCACGGATATCATTATAAAGTTCAATACCTTGTTTTTTCAAAAGAGGTACCATTCTCTTAGAAACTTCTTTATCTGCATTTTTTAAAATTCTAGAGGATAATAAAGTAACTTGACTTCCTAAAGCTTGATAAATACTTGCAAATTCTAGTCCTATTACTCCACCACCAATGACAATTAGTTTTTCAGGAATGATATCCATATCCAATAATTCATCAGAACTAATTACACCATCTAAGTCAATTCCAGAAATATCTGGCATTATTGGTTTTGATCCAGTTGCGATAATAATATTATCAACTTCTAGCTCTCTGTTTTCTCCATTTAAAAGTTCCACGACTACTCTATTTTTGTCGATAATTTTTCCAGTACCATGGATTAATTCTATATTTGAATAGGATTTTATTAATTGTTCAATCCCACCTACTAGAGTTTTTACTACTTCATTTTTTCTTCCTAATAGTTTTTCTCCAGATATACTTATGTTTTCTACAGAAATGCCAAACTCTTCTCCTCGTTTGGCATTATTCATGATCTCTGCATTTTTAAAATAAGTTTTAGTGGGGATGCACCCCCTATTTAGACAAGTGCCCCCCACTTCTTTATTTTCTATTAGAAAGATTTCTCCACCAAGTTGAGCACCTCTAATTGCGGCAACATAACCGCCAGGTCCCGCGCCAATAATAGCTATTTTCTTGGTCATAATCTCTCCTTTATTTATTCTTTTGTATATTTTAAAATTGGTTTTCTAGCCGCTTGAACTTCGTCTGGCCTTCTTACATGTGCGTGATGAGGAGACTCTTTTAACATTTCAGGATTTTCTTTAGCTTCTTTTGCGATTTTGTGCATTGCATCTATAAATCCATCTAGAGTATCCTTGCTTTCAGTATCAGTAGGCTCTATCATAATCGCCTGCTTCAAGTTTATTGGAAAATAAACAGTTGGCGGATGATATCCATAGTCTATAAGTCTTTTAGCGATATCCAAAGTGATTACACCATTATCTTCTTTTAAGCCATCCAAAACGAATTCATGTTTGAATAAGGTATCGTATGGCAAAATATAATCATCTTTTAATTGATGGGCTACGTAGTTAGAATTTAAAACAGCACTTTCTGCAACTCTCTTAAGTCCATCTCTTCCCATGGTCAATATATAAGTGTAAGCACGAACTAATATTCCAAAATGTCCATAGAAATCCTTTATTTGTCCTATGGAATTTCCGATATCATAATTCAATTTATACTTATCTCCAACTTTTTCCACATAAGGAGCTGGTAAGAATTCTTTTAAAAATTCTTTTACGCCAATTGGTCCCGCTCCAGGTCCTCCACCTCCATGGGGTGTTGAAAATGTTTTATGAAGATTAAAATGAACTACATCAAAGCCCATATCTCCAGGCCGTGTATATCCCAAAATGGCATTGGCATTCGCTCCATCATAATAACAAAGTCCACCTACTCCGTGAATAATATCTGTAATCTCTTTGATATTAGTTTCAAAAATTCCAAGAGTATTTGGATTTGTCAACATCAATCCTAAAACAGAATCGTCAACTACATTTTTTAAATACTCTACATCCACTTTGCCATCTTCAGTAGAAGGTATTTGTAAAATTTCACATCCTACCATGGCTGCAGTAGCGGGGTTAGTTCCATGGGATGAATCAGGTACTACGATTTTATTTCTCTTAAAATCTCCCCTAGACTCATGATATTTTTTTATAGTCATCATTCCTGCCAGCTCTCCTTGAGCTCCTGCAGCAGGATTTAAAGACATTTTGTCCATTCCAGCTATTTCAGCTAGAGATTTATCTAAGTTATAAAGTAGTTCTAAGGCACCTTGAATACAGTCATCGCTTTGTAGAGGATGAAGATTTGCAAAACCATCTAACCTGCTAGTCTTTTCATTTATCTTAGGGTTGTATTTCATAGTACAACTACCTAATGGATAAAATCCTGCATCTAATCCATAATTTTTCATAGAAAGATTAGTGTAATGCCTAATGACATCTAATTCAGATACTTCCGGAAAGTTTAATTCTTCTTCTGCCAAAAACTCTTTAGGAATAATGCTTTCAATATCCAGCTCTTCTACATCTATATCAGGCAGTTTGTATGCAACTCTATTTGGAGTAGACAATTCAAATATTAATTTATCGTAATTTCTCATTCTATTCCCTCCAATACATCTACAAACTTATCCATTTCTGCTTTAGTTCTCTTTTCAGTAACTGCAATTAAAGTAGCATTTTCTAGTTCTTCATAATCCTTAGAAAGGTCATATCCTCCGATAATTCCTTCTTCAATAAGCTTTTCGTTTACTTCTCCAACATTTTTGTTTAATTTAATTGGAAATTCTTTAAAGAAAGGTTTATCAAATACTGGTTGGAATTTTCCCCTTTCCATTAACTTA
>JAAYEN010000311.1 GCA_012728775.1 Tissierellia bacterium | reverse complement strand
TGGGAAGGGTATCAGTTGAGAGCTTTTATGAGAAGTTGGGATATCATACAACTAGCGAAGAACCTTTCGACTACTATATGACTCCTCATATATATATGGAAAAAAGTTTATAATCTTTAAAATTAATAGAGCTTGCATGTTTGATGTTACCCCCTAAATCCGGACACGGAATTAGGGGGTTTTACTATGTCAAACCATTCATTTGAGTTTAAACAAAAAGTGGTGTTAGAATATTTAAGCGGTAAATCAGGTGGCTACAACACCTTAACTAAAAAATATAATTTAAGTAGTCGAAGTTTAATGGTGAAATGGGTAAATCAATATGAGCAATTTGGAGAAGATGCTTTAAAAAAGAAAATGACTAAAACATATTATTCTGGAGAATTTAAGCTACGTGTAATACAATATAGGCAGATCAATAAATGCTCTTACAGAGAAGCTGCTAATCACTTTGAAATTGAGAATCCATCAATGATTGCCAATTGGCAAAGAAGGTATTTAGAAGAAGGCTTTGAAGGGCTTAATAAGTCTATTGGGAGGCCTAGAAATATGTCTAAAGTAGATAATGAAAAAGATGTATTAAAATTAAACAAACTAAATGAATCAGAAAAGGAAGAACTTATCAAATTAAGAGAAGAAAATGAATTTTTAAGGGCCAGCTTAGCTTATGAAAAAAAGCTAAAAGCCTTAATTCAAGAGAGAGAGCAAAAAACAGGGAAAAAGCAAAAGTAATAATAGAATTAAGGCAAAAACTTCCTAAGATAAGGTTAAAAATCTGGTTAGAAATATCTGGTTTACCCAAAAGTTCATTTTATGAATGGCTACAAAAACTAAATAAAATTGATACAGAAGAACTAGAGTTAGTAAATATAATAAAAAATATATTTGAAGAATCTAATAAAACATATGGATACAGGAGAATAACTATTGGATTAAAGAAAATGGGTATAAAAATAAATCATAAAAAGGTATATAGAATTATGAAGGAAAATCAGCTTAAGTGTGTCAAGTTTACCAGGAGATCTAGAGGATATAGTTCATTTAAAGGTGAAGTTGGTAAAATAGCAGAAAACAAATTAAATAGAAAGTTTAATGTAGCAAGTCCAAAGACAGTATGGGTAACAGATATAACAGAATTTAAGATAAATGGAAGCGATAAAAAGTTGTATCTATCACCGATAATGGATCTATTTAATAGCGAGATACTATCATTTAATCTTTCCACTTCTCCAACTGTAAAATTTGCTACGGATGCTTTAGATAAGGCTCTTAAATTATTACCTAAGGAACATAGTTTAACAATCCATTCTGATCAGGGATTTCACTATCAGCATGTTCATTGGGTAAATAGACTTGAAAAAAGAAATATTAGGCAAAGTATGTCTAGACGTGGAAATTGTATAGATAATTCTCCAATGGAAAACTTTTTTGGGCTATTAAAACAAGAAATATATTATGGAGAAAAATTTACATCGATTAATGAATTAGAAAACAAAATTGTACAATATATTTATTGGTATAACAATAAGAGAATAAAAGTAAAATTAAACGGCATGTCACCTATTGAATATAGGCAACAAGCCGCGTAATTAAAAATATTATCCGTAAGTCCGGATTTGAGGGTTCACATCAT
>JAAYEN010000061.1 GCA_012728775.1 Tissierellia bacterium | reverse complement strand
CTTGAATCTCTTGCATACCAAAGTAGAGATGTAATAGATGCTATGAAGGAAGATTCTCATTTGGAATTAAAGAGCATCCGGGTAAATGGCGGAGCTACTACCAATGACTTTTTAATGCAGTTTCAAGCTGATATTATGAACATCGATGTGGAAAGGCCTGAAGTTATTGAAGCCACTGCACTGGGTGTTGCATATTTAGCTGGACTAAAGGTAGGATACTGGGAAGATGTTGAAGAAATTTATGAAGATTTTAAATTGGAAAGATTATTTAGTCCTGAAATGAACGAAAGTACAAGGTCTGTAAAATATGAATACTGGAAAAAGGCTGTTGAAAGAACTATGGATTGGGTGAAATAAAATTACAGTTAATATTTTTTTGAAGGGATGTGAATTAAATGGGAGAAAAAAAGTTTGATAATAGAGAAAATCTAATTATTGAGATTCACAATTCAATTACCCATGGTATAGGAGCGGTATTGGGAATTGTGTTTCTGGTGATGCTTATACTACCACAAATTAGAAATCACAATTTATTGGGTACGGTTGCTTATTCTATTTACGGTGGATGTTTTATTTTGATGTTTTTAATGAGTACGATTTACCACGCGGTTCAACCTCCTAAAATAAAAGCTATCCTTAGAATATTTGATCACATCTCTATATATTACTTTATAGCTGGAAGTTTTACTCCTCCTATTTTGTTATTGACTAGTGGAAATTTTAGGATAATTTTTCTAATTTTAATTTGGTTAATTGCAATATTTGGTACAGTTTTTAAAATAGCAACTTATAAGAATTACGATAAATTAAAATCTATATCTACCCTCATTTATGTAGGAATGGGATGGCTTGGAGTTTTATTAATTCGTCCAATATTGAGATACGCATCCTGGAAGTTTCTGTTATTATTGGTGCTTGGTGGTTTATTATATACCATTGGAACATATTTTTATAAATCTAAACGTTTTAAGTATAACCACGTAATTTGGCATTTATTTGTTTTAGCAGCAGCTATTGTGCATTTTAACGCATTTTATTTTTATTTATCTTAAATATTTTAATTGAATATGTATATTATTTTTCGTAGCTACCACTTGTATAATTATATACAATTTGGCGGCTACGATTTTTTATAATAAAAAAGGAGACTATTTCTAATCTCCGAATTTTATATTAATCTACTAGTTCAAGTATCGCCATTTCTGCACCGTCGCCACGTCTTTGTCCTAATTTTAGAACTCTAGTGTAGCCACCTTCTCGATTTTCAAATCTTGGTGCAATTTCAGTAAATAGCAAACGAACTACTTCGTCGTCATATAGATATGAGATTGCTTGTTTTCTGGAATGCAAATCTCCTCTTTTACCAAGGGTAATCATTTTGTCAGTTATTCTTTGTGTTTCTTTTGCTTTTTGAAGTGTAGTTGTTATTCTACCGCTTTTTAAAGCTGAAGTTGCAAGATTTCTGAGCATATGATTTCTATGGTCTGCTGTACGACCTAGCTTTCTTAGCTTTGCCATTATTTCCTCCTTTAGACTTCTTCTTCTTTCAAACTCAGGTCTAGTTCTGCAAGTTTAACTTTTACTTCAGTCAAAGATTTTTTACCTAGATTTCTTACTTTCATCATTTCGCTTTCGGTTTTATCAATTAATTCCTCAACTGTATTGATGCCTGCTCTTTTCAAGCAGTTGTAAGATCTTACTGAAAGGTCTAATTCTTCCACTGTCATTTCTAGAACTTTTTCTTTGTCCTCTTCTTCTTTTTCCACCATGATTTCCACTTCATTAACGTGTTCAGTCATGTTAACAAATAAATCCAAGTGTTCAATGAGAACTTTCGCCGCTAGACTTACTGCCTCTCTAGCTATTATTGAACCATAAGTTTCAACTTCAAGAATTAGTCTTTCATAGTCGATCCTTTGTCCAACTCTAGTATTTTCGCTTTTCCAATTTACGGATTTTACCGGCGAGTAATTCGCATCTATGAGTATAGCTTCAATATCTGTGTTTTCGTCTTTAATATATTCTGCAGGCACATAACCTCTACCCCTTGTAACTTCCATTTCCATGTAGAGATGTCCGTCTTCATTTAGGGTTGCTATATATTGGTCTGGATCGTTAATTACTACATCTGTTCCAGTTATTATATCAGATGCCTTTACCTCACAGGGTCCAACTTTGTCAATTAAAACTGATACTGGTTCTTCTGATTCCATGGTTAGTACTAATTGTTTAATGTTCAAGATCAACTCTTGAACGTCTTCTAACATTCCGGGAACCGTATCAAACTCATGCTGAACGCCTCTTACCTTTATTTTGGATACAGCTGCACCTGGCAATGAAGATAAAAGTATTCGTCTTATCGAATTCCCTAAGGTTATAGCATAACCTCTTTCCAAAGGTTCGACTACAAACCTACCATAATTGCTATCTTCTTCCTCGTTTTGTATGGTAACCATAGGTTTT
>JAAYEN010000047.1 GCA_012728775.1 Tissierellia bacterium | reverse complement strand
TTTAATTAAGAGAACAAGAATATCTAATACTTGTATAGAATACTTAAAAGGTATGGGCATTTTAGAAGGTCTAAGTGAAAGTAATCAACTATCACTATTTTAAATAGATACAGTTAATAAAATTATATTATAATGTTGTTAAGTCTTGATTTTGAGACATAAAAGTGATATTATATATTAAATAATGTTCGAGGGGAGAGAGTGGTTGAGACCACTCTCAATTTTTTGGAGTGAGATATGAATAGACAAGAATTAATAAATAAAATAAACGAGATAGTAATTGCAAATGAAATGGAACTAGTTGAAGTAAAAATACAGTCTAAAACAAATCCAATAATTGAAATAATTATTTTCAAAAAAGATGGAGTCTCCTTAGACGATTGCACTCAAATTAGCAGAGCGGTAGAAAGTAATATTAATTTAGATGAATATTTTCCAAATAACTATAACTTAGAAGTTGCCTCACCAGGATTGGATAGAAAACTTACTACTTTAGATGATTATAGAAGAAATCTTGATAATAAAGTAGAGATTAAACTTTATTCTAAAGTTAATAATCAGAAGGATTATGTAGGTATACTAGAAGATTACGATGAAGAAAAAATCTATCTAAATGTAGAAGATAATATATTAGAAATTGAAACAAATAATATTGCTATTATGAGGCAATATATAGATTTCGGGAGGTAATCAATTTTGAATAAAGAATTTATTATGGCTTTGGAAGAAATTACAAAGGAAAAAGGTATTTCAAAAAATGTTATTTATGATGCTTTAGAAGCAGCATTAGTATCAAGTTATAAGAAGAATTATGGTACGAATCAAAATGCAAAAGTTGAAATAGATAGAGATACTGGAAATATAGCAGTATATACTGAATTAATTGTAGTAGAAGAAGTAGAAGATGAATATAAGGAAATCGGCTTAACATTAGCACAGGTTCAAAATCCATCTTTTGAAATTGGAGATATATACAGAAAAGAAATTACGCCTTCAAAGTTTGGAAGAATTGCAGCTCAAACAGCTAAACAAGTTGTTATTCAAAGAATTAAAGATGCCGAGAGAGATGTTATTTATCAAGATTTTGTAGATAGAGAAAATGAATTAATTACAGGACAAATACAAAGAATTAATAAGAATGTAATATTTTTTGATTTAGGAAAGACAGAAGCTATACTTCCTCCATCGGAACAAATTGAAGGAGTGGAATATAAACAAGGGGATAGACTAAAATTATTTGTTTTGGAAGTTAAGAAAACTACAAAAGGCCCACAGATTATTTTATCTAGGTCTCATCCTTCTTTAGTAAAAAGACTGTTTGAGTTAGAAGTTACTGAGATCCAAGATGGTATAGTTGATATATTCTCTATAGCAAGAGAAGCTGGTTCTAGAACTAAAATAGCAGTTTTCTCTAAGTCAGAAGATGTGGATCCATTAGGAGCTTGTGTAGGATTTAAAGGCTCTAGAGTTAGAGCAATAGTTGATGAATTGGATGACGAAAAAATAGATATTGTAGTTTGGGATAAAAAAATAAGAAACTTTATAGCAAATTCACTTTCTCCATCAAAAGTAGTTGAAGTTGTAGTAAATGAGAAAGAAAAATCTGCTCTTGTAATAGTTCCTGACTATCAATTATCTCTTGCCATTGGTAAAGAAGGACAAAATGCTAGATT
>JAAYEN010000318.1 GCA_012728775.1 Tissierellia bacterium | reverse complement strand
GAAAGGTCATATCCTCCGATAATTCCTTCTTCAATAAGCTTTTCGTTTACTTCTCCAACATTTTTGTTTAATTTAATTGGAAATTCTTTAAAGAAAGGTTTATCAAATACTGGTTGGAATTTTCCCCTTTCCATTAACTTACTATAAAGATAATGAGCTTTTTGGGTGCTTTGTAGAGCTACTTCCCTTAAACCTTTTTTGCCCATGGTAACCATGTAAATGGTAGCAACTAAAACATTAAGTCCTTGGTTAGAACAAATATTAGACGTAGCCTTTTCACGACGAATATGTTGCTCCCTTGCAGTAAGGGTTAAAACATAAGATCTTTTTCCGTCCAAATCAGTAGTTTCTCCTACAATTCTTCCAGGCATTTTTCGTAAATATTCTTTCTTAGCAGTAATAAATCCTAAATAAGGTCCTCCAAAAGACATTGGAATTCCCATGCTTTGGCTTTCACCAACTACTATATCCACGTCATATTCAGATGGCTTTTTCATTATGCCCAAAGAAATAGGATCTACAGAAGCTATCATGCTACATTTTTTAACAGAATGAGCAATTTCTGTAGTTTCCTTCAAATCCTCCAAGATTCCGAAGAAATTAGGTGATTGAACTATTACCGCTCCCACTTCGTCAGTAAGTTTAGATTTTAAATCTGAAATAGAAGTCACTCCATCTTCCATTTCTATTTCTGTAACCTTTAAGCCTTGGAAATGAGCATACGTTTTTAGTATTCTTCTAGATGATGGATTAACAGTTTTAGAAATCAAAACTTCTTCTTTTCTATTAGTATTAAGAGCCATTAAAGCAGCTTCAGCTACGGCAGAGCCTCCATCGTATAGTGAAGCATTTGAAATATCCATTCCAGTCAATTCACACATTAGAGTTTGGTATTCAAATATATATTGTAATGTCCCTTGGCTAATTTCAGGTTGGTATGGTGTATAAGAAGTATAATACTCACTTCTTGAAATTATCGCATCCACTATAGTCGGAATATAATGGTCATACGTTCCAGCACCTAAAAAGCAAGTTAGTTCAGAAGTAGTGCAATTTTTTTCTGCCAACTTCTTCAAAATACTCAATACTTCTATTTCGCTCTTTGCCAAAGGTAAATCCAAATCTCTATTTAGTCTTAAATCCTTAGGGATATCTTCAAATAATTGGCCAATATCGGACATCCCCAAGGATTGTAGCATTTCTTTTTCTTCTTCAGGAGTTATAGAAATGTAAGGATACATCTTATTCCTCCTCTGCTAATAATTCTTTATATGCCTCTATATCCATTAAGTCTTCTGGTTCTTCATCAAGTTTAATCTTTACAATCCAATTATCATATGGCTCTTCATTTAATAATTCTGGAGCTTCTTCTAATTCTTCATTGATTTCAACAACTTCACCAGAAACTGGCAATAGTAAATCTACAGCTGCTTTAACAGATTCAATAGCTCCAAAAGCATCTCCTGTATTAAAAGTATCTCCAACTTCAGGAACTTCCACATAAACAATATCTCCTAGATTGGATTGTGCAAAATCAGTTATTCCAATAGTTGCTATATCATCTTCTATTAGCACCCAATCGTGCTCATCAGTGTATAATAATCCTTCCAAAACTCTTGTACTCATAAATAATTCCTCCTATTTACTTTTAGTTCTTTTACTTAAAAATCTTTTACTTATAACTTTAGCCTTTGCCATTTTATTTCTAATTTTTACATCTACTTCAGTACCCAATTCTTTGTAATTAAAATCCAACAAGGCGTTCGCTATTGATTTACCCAATGTTGGGGATTTATAACCTGTGGTAATATATCCGATTTTAACATCGTCTTTATAAACTTCGTACTCTTCTCTCATAATACCTTTATCTAATAATTCCAAACCACAAAGAATTCTCTCAAGTCCAGATTCATTTTGTTTTACTAAGGTATCTTTTCCTATAAAATCTTGGGGCTTATCTAAGTCTACAAAAAATTTAAATCCACCTTCTAAGGGATTTACCTCTTCGGAAATCTCATGACCATAAAGTGGTAACCCTGCTTCAAATCTCAATGTATCTCTACAACCTAAACCACAAGGAAGTAAATCAATCTCTTTTCCTTCTTCCAAAATCCGATCCCAAATTTTTACAATTTCTTCCCAATCACAATAAACTTCGAAACCGGCTTCTCCTGTGTATCCGGTTCTAGAAATTAAACAGTTTACTCCTGCTACATTTATATCTCTTCTCAAATTGAAAAACTTTATTTCATTTAAGTCAAAATCCGTCAATTTTTGGAGGATTTCTTGGGCTTTAGGTCCTTGAATAGCAATTTCTCCTATGGAATCAGAAAGGTTCTCTACTTCTACATCGTAATTACCTTTGTTTTCTAAAATCCATTCGTAATCTTTATCCGTATTAGAAGCGTTAACTACTAAAAAAAAGTCATCTTCGCTAAATCTATATACTAATAAATCATCTACAACAAATCCATTTTCTCTACAAAAAAACGTATATACTATTTCATTGTCTTTTAGTGAACTAATATTATTTGTACATAGATATTCCAAAAATTCCAGTGCATCTTTGCCTTTTACTTGAATTTCTCCCATATGAGAAACATCAAATATACCCGCTCTTTCTCTAACTGATGTATGTTCAGCTGTAATGCCTGAGTATTGGATCGGCATATGCCACCCTGCATATTCTACTACTTTCCCACCCAGTTCATTATGTCTATCATAAATCGGCGTTTTTTTACTTCCCAAAACATAACCTCCTCTTTAATAAATACTTATTACAATACCTTGTAATTAGAATTATATATATATTCCCCTGTCTATGCAATCGATTTAATTAAATATAATTCTATTTTATTAATTAATGTTTTGATTTCTGACTTTATGATACAATAAAAATATTAAAAAATTAGGAGTAAATATGAAATATATAATTTGTAAAACAAATGACCCAGAGTATAATTTAGCATTCGAAGAATATTGTTTTAAAAACTTACCCGTTGATAAAGATGAGTTTTTTTATTTTTGGATAAATGAACCTTCGATTATTGTAGGGAAAAATCAAAATGTTCACGCAGAAGTGAACTTGGATTATATTAAAGAAAACCAAATAAAGGTAGTTCGTAGAATAACTGGTGGTGGCGCTGTATATCACGATTTAAATAATATTAACTATTCACACATATCCAAGTCTAAAGGGGCAAAAAAATTAGACTTCAAAAATTATTACCAACTCATAGTAGATGCATTAAATAATATGGGAATAAATGCTGAATTATCAGGACGAAATGATATAACTGTTGATGGATTAAAAATAGCAGGTTCTTCCCAATCTATATGGAAAGATAGAGTACTTAGTAACTGCTGTATATTATATAATGTAGATTTAGAAGAACTTTCCAAAGCTTTAAATGTTCGTCCTGAAAAACTTACTAGCAAGGGAGTAAAAAGCGTAAGAGCTAGAGTTACCAATATTAAGCCTTTAATAAATATAGATTTATCTACTGTAGAATTTTTAAATAAACTTCAAAAGGAGATTTTTAATAACTTGAATATAAAAGGAGAAGAATATATACTTTCTCCAGAAGAACTAAAAGGTGTAGATGAAATATATAAAAATAGATTTAGTTCTAGACAGTGGAATTACGGAAAAGTCCATAATACAAAGTATTATAAATATAAAAGATTCCCAATAGGTTTTGTAGAATTATTTTTCGACTTAGAAGATGAGAAAGTTAAGAATTTGAAAATAATGGGAGATTTTTTCGGAACAAAGGATGTCTCAGAATTAGAAAACCTACTAGAAGATTCAAATTACGACAATGAGGAATTTTTGAAAAGATTAAAAAATGTGAATTTAGCAGACTATTTTGGAGAAATTTCAGAAGAAGAATTCTCAGAATTATTTTTCCAATAAATATTATGCTTTTATTAGGGTAAGAATTAACTAAGGAAGTGATTGATTTGAGTAATAAAGACAAAAATCCCAAGGAAATAGAACAATGGAGAAAAACTCTCTATTATCTAGGCATGGCAATTACAGGTATTGGAATACTTATGTTTTTAGGGGTATTCTTCACTATGATAACAAATCCCTTTAACGGATTTAATTCGTTTCCCCTTAGCTTTATCGGTATAGTAATGAGTGGTGCAGGACAATTTATAATGTCCATAGGCAAAAAAGGAGTGGCTGGCTCTGGATTAAAACTAGATCCTGAAGAAGCTAGAAAAGATTATGAACCCTTTACAAGGGCAGGCGGTGGCATGATTGCAGATGCTTATGATGAATTTAAATCTGAAACTAATTCTAAACAGGAACCAACAATCAAAATAAAGTGCAGAAATTGTAATGCTTTAAATGATGAAGATGCTAATTTTTGCGACAATTGCGGAGAAATATTATAAAAATTAATGGGTTTATCAAATTTGTTTTTTTGATAAACCCTTTTTCTATATAATTTCTACATAATATTGTATCTATACAGTTTTCTATATAAAGTCGACAAGTTCATTCCCAATTTTTCAGCGATTATTTGTTTTCCATTTGTAGAGTGACCGTATTCCTTTAAATAATCAACAAGCACACTTTTTTCAAAATTTTCTGTCATTTCTTTGAGATTTTTACCATCTTCAATGTAATTATTAGATATTTCTATTACAGCTTCTTTTTGATTGTTTAAATAAAAAGACCTTGGGAGCAAATCAGCAGAAATTATTTTTTCTTCAGATATATTTACCAGATATTCTATAATATTTTCCAGTTCCCTAATATTTCCAGACCAATTATAATTACAAAATATCTCTTGGAGTTCCTTTGAAAATTCTTTCATTTCTTTATTAAGCTTAAAACAATAATGCTCCAATTTGTTTTTTGCAATTACGCAGATATCTTCTCTTCTTTCTCTTAAAGGAGGTATGTTTATGGGAATGACATTTAGTCTGTAATACAAATCTTCTCTAAATGTATTGTCCTTAATCATTTCTTCTAAATTTCTATTCGTAGCTGTTATTAATCTAAAATCCACATCAATTTTTTTACTTCCTCCAAGTCTCATAAAAGAGCCATCTTGTAAAACTCGAAGGAGTTTTGGCTGTAAATGTAGTGGAAGATCCCCGATTTCATCTAAAAACAAAGTTCCCCCATTAGCTAATTCAAATCTGCCAATTTTCCCTGTATTGCTTGCATCTGTAAATGCTCCTTTTTCATAACCAAATAGTTCACTTTCTAATAAATTTTCAGGAATTGAAGCACAATTAATTGCAATAAACATATTGTTTTTCCTAGAAGATGAGTTGTGAATGGCCCTTGCAAATAATTCCTTTCCCGTCCCACTTTCTCCTCTTACCATTACGGAAGAATCTCCTGGTGCAATTTGTTTTGCTAAATGTATAGTGTTTTTTAGAATATAGCTATTTCCTAGAATTTGTTCAAAGGTAATGGTATCCTTATTTTCTAAAATATCATAGGCATTTTTTAATACCTTAGAATATTTTGATAACTCAAATAAATAGCTTTTTATATCCTCATCTACTTTATTTTCTATTACCTTGACCATAAATTCATTGTCCCTATTAGTAAGATTAGATTTAAGAGGTAATATTCGTTTTCTGTCTATATCTGTTATATTAATATTTTCAAAGATATCATATATTTTTTTACTTTTTATACTTGTAAAATTAGAACTTAATAATTTTAATGCTTCTTCATTTACACTGGTGATTCTTAAATTCTCGTCTGTTATTATAATTCCATAGTCTAGAGAATTTATTAAATTTTTCATTTCTTTATTCTTTAGATACAGATCTCCTATGGTATTTTCATAATTTAAATTCCCAGCTAACAAATCGCTTAGTTTTTCTAAAAAGGTATTTATTGCTTCGTAGTTATGATATATGTAATCTCTTTCACTTTCATTAAATGCAATCAATCCCATAACTCCCAGTAAATCTCCATTATTTGAAATAATAGGATAACCTACAGTAGCTAATTCTTCACATTCGTTTACTGATTTACAATTTTTACACTTTTCTTTTTCCACTAGATTATCCAAGTTATTTAACTTGCCATTTTCTAATATCATAGAGTAGTAACACCCATCT
>JAAYEN010000253.1 GCA_012728775.1 Tissierellia bacterium | reverse complement strand
CTTCGGGAGTGTCCACTTGAATGACTTCTCCGTCTTTCATAATCGCCACCTTGTCTCCCAGTTTAAATGCCTCGTCGATATCATGAGTTATAAAAATTATTGTCTGTCCTAACTTTCTTTGGATGCTCAAAAGTTCGAACTGCATATCCCTTTTAACCAGTGGATCCAAAGCTGAAAAAGGCTCGTCCATAAGAAGAATTTCTGGGTCGCTGGCAAGTGCCCTTGCAAGACCCACCCTTTGTTTCATTCCACCTGAAAGACTGGAAATGGATTCATTTTCATATCCATCTAATCCAACTAGAGAAATCATCTCCATGGCCTTTTTTCTTCTCTCTCCGTTTTTTGCACCTTTAATTTCCAAACCGTATTCCACATTTTCAATAACATTTCTATGGGACATCAATCCAAAATGTTGAAACACCATAGAAATTTTTTCTCTTCTGTAATCTATTACTTCCTCTTTGTTGAAGTTGCTGAGATTTTTGTCCTTATAAAATACGGAACCCTTTGTAGGTCTGTTTAATAAATTAAAACATCTGACCAAAGTGGATTTCCCCGAACCTGAAAGTCCAATGATTACAAATATCTCGCCCTTTTTAATCTCCAAATTCACATCCCAAAGGGCTATCGTAGTTTGGGTCTTTTTGTTTATTTCGTTTTTATCTGCCCCATCTTCTTTCATCTTTATGGCTCTGTTAATTTCTTTTCCGTATATTTTATAGAGATTCTCTACTCTTATTATATTTTCAGTTTTATTCACGGCCGTTCACCTCGCTTTTTTTGATAAGGCCTTGGGTTATTCTGTCGAGAATAATGGCTATGATAACCACTGCCGTTCCCGATACCAATCCTCTTCCCATCTCCACACGATTTACACTTATTAAAACTTCCATCCCTAGCCCCGATGCACCTATCATGGAAGTGGTAACTACCATGGACATGGCCATCATGAGAGTTTGGTTCACACCTGTCATAATCGTAGGCAGAGCTTGGGGTATTTGTACTTTTATCAAAGTTTGCATCTTTGTAGAACCAAAAGCGTGGGCAGCTTCAATAACTTCTTTATCAATTTGTCTAATTCCGTGATTCGTAAGCCTAATCATGGGAACTATGGCATAAATTGTCGTAGCTATAACCGCAGGAGGTTTTCCTAGTCCAAAAAATACCATAGCAGGTATAAGATAGACGAATACTGGCATGGTCTGCATCGTATCTAGGACCGGTCTTAAAATCTTATCCAATCGATCACTGGCAGAAACCAACACTCCAATGGGAAATCCTAAAACTAAAGCGATGATAACCGAGACGATAATTATGGACAAGGTCTCTAGCATCAAGCTCCAAAGTCCCACTGCTCCTATTAAAAATAGTAGAAGTCCGTAGAAAATACTAGTTATCCATTTTCCCGACATTCTCCACATACCAATAATTACTCCTATTACCAAAACAAACCAAGGTATAAGAAGCAATATAGAATTTATACTTCCGACAAAATTGTTTAGTAAGTTTTTGATTAGATTAAAGAATCCACCAAATTTTATACTTAATCCAGTTACACCTGAG
>JAAYEN010000215.1 GCA_012728775.1 Tissierellia bacterium | reverse complement strand
TTCTTGACATGGAAAATCACAAATATATTTTTCCACTTGTTTTTCTTCTATGGCTACTTTTAAATCTTCTAAATTTACCAATTCTCCTCTAGCGAAATTCATTAATCGAAGTCCTGGTTTTCCAAGGTCGAATAATTCTTTGTTTACTAGATGTTTCGTCTCTGGTGTTAAAGAAGTATGAAGGGAAATGTAATCACAGTTTTTAAAAATTTCTTTTACATCTGTAACTACTTCTATACTAGTATTGAGATGAAGGGCACTTTCAAGGGAAAGGTATGGGTCGTAACCATAGACGTTCATTCCAAATTTAATTCCCATATCTGCCACCAAACCACCCACTGCTCCTAGTCCAATTACTCCTAAATTCTTTCCTACTAGTTCTGGGCCAATAAAATTCTTTTTTCCTGCTTCTACTTCTTTTTCTATATTTTCAGTTCCATTTAAACTTCTAGTCCAATCCACTGCTTCTATAATATTTCTAGAAGATATCAAAAGCGCTGCCGCTACTAGTTCTTTTACTGCATTGGCATTTGCTCCTGGTGCATTGCAAACTACGATTCCTTGTTCAGAGCATTTTTCTATGGGAATATTATTTACTCCTGCTCCAGCTCTTCCTATATATAGAAGATTTTCAGAAAATTCCTCACCGTGCAAGTCTGCACTCCTTACCAATATGGCATCAGGATTGTCATCAACTTCTGAAACTGCAAAATTTGGTTTTAATAATTCCAATCCCTTAGGAGAAATGCTATTTATCGTCTTTATTGTATAATTTTTATTGCTCATAATTTCCTCCTAAGCTCTTTTCATTTCGAATTCTTTCATATATTCAACTAGTGCTTTCACACCTTCTAATGGCATAGCATTATAGATGCTAGCTCTCATTCCACCTACAGAACGGTGTCCCTTTAGTCCTTCTAGGCCTTTTGCCTTTGCTCCTTTTAGGAATTCTCCATCTAAATTATCATCTCCAGTTACAAACACAGCATTCATAATAGAGCGATCTTCTTTTTCAATATTATTTTTAAAGACTTTGCTATTGTCAATAAATTCATATAAAATTCTAGCTTTTTCTTTATTTATTTTTTCAATAGCTTCTATTCCCCCTTGTGCCTTTAACCATTTTGCTACTTTGCCACTGATATAAATGGAATATACAGGAGGAGTATTATAGAGAGAGTCGCTTTCTATAAAAGTCTTGTATTCCATATATACGGGAAGAGTTCTAGTTTCTTTTATTAAATCCTTTTTCATAACAACTACTGTCACACCAGAAGGTCCTAAATTTTTTTGAGCTCCAGCATAAAATAAATCAAACTGATTAAAGTCATAAACTTCTGACATAAAATTAGATGACATATCAGCCACTAAAGGTGTTTTGAGTCCTTTTAAATTTTCTGGTTTTATTCGAGTTCCATAAATTGTGTTATTGGTACACAAATGTAAATACTTGGAATCTTTAGAAATTTTGCTTTCGTCTATTTCAGGTATATAGCTATAGTTCTTGTCAGCAGAGGAGGCTAGGATTTCCACTTTTGCAAATTTCTTAGCTTCTGCATATGCTTTTTTCGTCCAACTTCCAGTGTCTAGAAAAGTCGCAGTATCATCTGGCATCAACAAGTTTAAAGGTACCATGGTAAACTGCATAGTAGCTCCCCCTTGTATGAACAATATCTCACGATCGTCATCTAGTTTCAAAAGCTCTTTTAAAGTAGCTTTTGTCTCATCATGGATGGCTTGATATTCTTTGGAGCGGTGACTGATTTCCATCATAGACATGCCAGTATTTTGGTAATTTGTCATTTCTTTTGCAGCTTCTTCCAATACTTCCAAAGGCAATGTTGCAGGCCCTGGTCCAAAATTGTAAACCCTATTCATAATTTTCTCCCCAAAATTTATTTTACTCCATTGCTTTGTTTAAACTTTAGCAGTGTTGTAATTATTCCCAATATTATACTTCCAATAAAAAGATAATACAAGGAAAATGTTAAATTGTCATTTGGAATTTGTGAATGTATTTTAATATGCAAAATAAAACCGCCATCTAAGGCGGCTAGAGACTGCATATAAGGTCTCCATATCATTCTTTTTCGAGTACCCTCGGGCCGGCGGGCCATAAACGCTCGAAACAGAATGATATTCCGACCTTAATAAAATCTTTATCACCACTATAAAACCGCCATTTAAGGCGGCTAGATTTTTTATTTACATAGTCATCATTAATAATTGGGGTGTAATATATACTTCTATTAATCCTGCAATTATCATTAATGGCACGCAAACAAATATTATAGTTTTTAGTCCGTTAAAAAGTGCTTGGGATATTGTAATATCATGAGATTTTCTCAAAATAGTTTTTGTTATAGTATGGCATAATAAAAACGCACATGCTAAGGCTATAAAAATAGCTGGAAGTTCTAAAATTCCATGGGGTACTATGCCTAGTAAAAACCTAGAAAGCATAATGGAAATGCTCTCTAAATAAAATATTCCTAATACTACTCCAATTATTACTGCGTTAATGATTAAAACTAAAGCAGGAACGTACAAAAAAGGAATTATTCCTAACCCAAAAGCTAAAAAACACACTTGGATATTATTTAGTATCAGAGATATTGGCTTAATAGTACCATCTTCGTTAATCAAATCCCCTAAAGACGCAAAAAATGTATCCCAAATATCTTGTAGTGCATCTGCTACTCCAAAAATATTATTTGCATATATAAATGTAGTTATTATAGTAATGATAAAAAATGCTATCCCTATTTTAATCGTAGGAGATTGAATTCTCCTTAAGTATTCTCTAAAAGTCATTTTTCACCTCTTAACAATTATCTACCCTAATATAAATAAAGTAATTATAAGATTTTGTAAATTAAGAAAGTTTTTTTATCATTTCCTCAGTAGGATCTATAATATTCAAATCCGTTATCTTTTCGATTTCTTCTTTTAAATATGGAAAATGTGTACAACCTAATAAGATAGAATCGATTTTGTATCTTTCGTCATTAATTCCTTGGAAATACTCAATCATTCCATCTAAATTTAATAATCTTAAAATTTCTTCTGGAGAAGTCCCTTCTTCAATGGACTCTACTATGGAGAGATTTCCTATAGATATAGTATTTACATCTAAATTGTGACGAGTAATAATTTCATCTATTCTATAAGCTGATATTCCATTTGCAGCTATAATCGCCACATTTCTTACCTCTTTTGGCAATTTTTTATAAGTTTCCAAGGGTGTAATAACAGGAATTCCAATATTATTTTCTATCGTTTCATAATCTATAGCTGCGCTTAAAGAATTGCAATAAATGAAAATCTTTTCTGCTCCATTCTTGATTGCATCTATAGCATTTTCTTCAAAAAGTTTTTCCAACTCAGTTTTAGAAAAGTATTGTAAATTCGTCTGTTCTTGGGG
>JAAYEN010000192.1 GCA_012728775.1 Tissierellia bacterium | reverse complement strand
TTCCAGAAATTCCACTTACACCATCAACACCAGTACTTCCAGAAGAAGCCCCAAAAGTTCCCGAGGTTCCACGTGTACCTATGAGACCAGGAGAAGCTCCTAGGACATTTGATTCTGGAATAGGATATTTTTTAATAATTGGAATATTGAGTTTTGTAGTAATTGCATTTTTGGAAAAAAGAGTTAAAGCGAAATAAATCAATTAATTAAAAGCGTTTAACTAGTAAAAAGACCTTGAAAATAATCAAGGTTTCAGAACGATGACAAACCCTTTATTAAGGTCGGAATATCATTCTTTTTCGAGCGTATATGGCCCGCCGGCCCGAGGGTACTCGAAAAAGAATGATATGGAGACCTTTGTCAACAGTCTCAGACCTTGAAAATAATCAAGGTTTTTTTATTAGTAATTTTAACATTAAAAATTGTTAACAATTAAAAGGTAAAAGTTTAGTTAAATTATATCAAATAAAATGATAAATTTTGCATTTATATATTGTATTTGATATTAATAATGTTAAAATACTCTTAATAATAGTAAATAAACTATTAATTTCAACAAAAAGGAGGTGAAACAAATGAAAAAAATCAAAATATTTTTCTTGCTTCTTATGTTAATTTTATTTGTTTCAGTACCCGTTAATGCTGAGGGAGAAGTAGTGGAAATTGAGGGTGTAGCGGTAGAGCAACCATCTGACAATTCCGAAGTTAATGGAATAGATACTAAGGAAAATAATGAGGATGCATCTCCACAATTATCTCCACTGATAGAAGAAACTATAGATGAAAGTTCTCTTGAAGAGAACGATATAAATTTTGATGAAGAACCTCATGGCGTAGAACAAACACCAGAAGAAGAATTAAATTCTTTTTCAGAGGAAAGTGCAGATATTTCCAATTTGGATTCGGAAATTCCGATTGGTGATGGGATTGTTGATCAAAACATAGAAGAAATTCCTCAAGAGAATCTTGAAAATCCTGAAGGCGAAACTAATGAAAATGAAATCATTCAAAAGGAAGATCTTATTGAAGAAACAAGTGATTCAATAGCAAACTCAGAGGAAGTCAATGGAGAGATTTCTGAAACAGATAGTACAACTGAAATAGTTGATGAATCTGAAGAAACTAATCTTTCTGAAGAAGAGTTATTAAACTCTGAGGATGGGGATTTAATTGGAAGTGAGCATACAGAAAATTCTGAAAAAGTAGAAGATGTTATCGAAGGTACTGTAGAAGAAGTAATAGAAATGATGGCAATGCAAGAGCCAACAGAAGTTCCAAGGAATGAGGTAACTGTTAGTACTTTTGAAGAGTTAGAAAATGCAATCAATAATGCAACAACTCCAATTAAAATTATTATAAGTGGGGTTATAGACTTTTCTAAAACAATTACCATAAATAATGGAAAGGATATATTACTTACTGCTACAGGAGAAAAAATTAATCCAATAGAATCCAAGGCTATAGAACTACCACAAGAAGATGACAGCGTTTTAGAAAAACAAAACCTAGTAAACGAAGCTGAAGAAAAAGCTGATGAAGCTTTAACATCTATCGAAGAAAATCCTATAGTTAGTGAAAATGGAGACCTTCTAGTAACTAGAGAAACTATAATATCTAGAGCAGAAAATTTTCTAGGAACTTTTTTTAGAGTTATAAATGGGAAATTAGTTATAGGTGAAGATAAAACAGATCCGATATTATTCGATGGGAAAAATATTAGAACCGAAATTTCTGATGGTGCTTTTATAGATATAGGCTCCAAGGGGGAAGTAACTCTAAATGGTGGAACAATAACAAGATTTAAAAATAATCCCGGTTACTCAGCGCCTATTAAGGTAAATGATGGCGGAACACTTGTTATGAATGGTGGTAGAATTACTGGAAATGATTTCAGAGGATCACCAACATATCCTAATAGTGCCGGTGGAGTTTATGTAAACAAAGGGGGAACCTTTGTTATGAACAATGGAAGTATCGACTCTAATAAAGGTCATAACGGTGGTGTTAATTTAGGTGATATTTTTAAAGGTTCAGGAAAATTTGCAGAATTCACAATGAACGGTGGAATTATCGCCAATAATCATAATGATTATTCTACTGGAACAGGTGGAGGAGTGTCAGTAAATGCCGCATCAATATTTAACTTTAATGATGGAATAATTGCAGGTAACAGTGCCCTTAGAGGTGGAGGTATATTTGTAATAGATCATTATGTTACTGGATTTGATGGAGTAAGTTATAGTAAAACTTATAGCGAACCCTACGAAGACTATGTTGAAAATGGAAAATCCGAGCTGAACATGAATGGGGGAGTAATTTATTCCAATCATGCTTTTGTAGAAGGAAATCCAAACCTATCGGGAGCTGGAGGTGGAGTTTATGTTTCATCAAGCTTTGCCAATTTTAACGAAGGCTATATACTAGACAATAAAGCTGATAATATGGGCGGTGGAATATATGTATCTATAGTTCCGTATACTCAAACTCTAGAAAATATTCTAATTACCGAGAACGAAGCTAATTCAACTGGAAGTATATATCATCATTCAGGTGGCAATGGCGGCGGTATCTGGAATTGTCCAATAGGAGATGTAATATTTGAAGATTATAATAGTGTTTATTCTTTCGATAACACCTCTACTAATCAAGGCAAAGATTTATATCTTATGTATAAAAATGAAGATTATAAACTCAATGGGATAGTAATTGGAGATAAGAAATATTCAACTGTATCACCAATAACTAAAGATGGAAATATAATTAAGCATGTGGACAGTGAAGGAAATGTTACCCAAAGATGGACAAACACTGATGATACTCTCGAACTAACTGCTATATACAACGAAATGTTGATAAATGAAGCGTGGAAGAATTCAAAAATATTTGTTATTGGAAATGAGGCCCAAAAAGGTGGGGGAATTGGTTCTAACGCCAATATATACGCACCGGGAAATCCCCAAGAAAATCTTCTTAAAATTATAAAAAAATGGGACCCTACTTTAGAAGATAAAGAAATACCTGAAAGTATCCAAGTTGACATCTATATTGGAGATTTAAAATATCGAGATGTAACTCTTAATAGAGATAATAATTGGTCTGCGGAAATTACAGACATGCCATTTAGCAATGAAGAGCTTATAGAAAAAGGTATTACTTATTCAGTAAAAGAGGTAGGAAATGATTTTTATGTGGTTTATGAAAGTGAATATAATCACAGCAAAACTGAAGAATTAGGTGTATTAAATATTCAAAGAATCATAAGTAAAATTGATAATGATCAAGACAATTCTTATGAAAATCCAGATTATGTTAGACATGAAGTTTCAATTATTTATAAAGATTTGGATAAAGAAACTTTTTTAGGAACAGTTTCCTTAGATAAATCAAATAATTGGACTAGTAAAATAGAGTCTGAAGTTCTTCTTAATCTTGTAAATGAAGCAATTACAATAACAAAACATGGACAAGATGTAGAGTATTTATGGGGATACAAAGGA
>JAAYEN010000178.1 GCA_012728775.1 Tissierellia bacterium | reverse complement strand
CTTTACGTAATGAGCCACATCTGCTATATGAACTCCTAAATAATAATTTCCATTTTCTAGGATTTTTGCTGATATAGCATCGTCTAAATCCTTTGCATCTGCTCCGTCAATTGTAAAAATAAGTTCTTCCCTTAAGTCCATCCTTCCCTTCACATCTTCAGGATCTATTTCTATGGGCATATCAAGGGCTTGATTTAAAACTTTGGTTGGAAATTCCATTCGTATTCCGTGACTGTGAGCTATGGATAATACGTCTACTCCCTTTTCCTCAGGATATCCTAGAACTTCTAAGACTTTTCCTTCAGGATTTTTACCATCTTCTGGATATTTAACTATGGATACTAAAACTTTTTGCCCGTTTTGGGCCTCTCCAAGATTTTTATTTTTTACAAATATATCGTAGTTGGCGGATTTATTATCAGGGATTACAAAACCGTATTCGTCTTTTGGCATTATGGACATAGTTCCCACTATTTGGGATACTCCTCTTTTGACTATTCTTTCTATATAGCCTTCTTGTCTGGTTCTTCCGCTTTGTTCTTTTTTCAAAGTCACAATTACAGTGTCTCCATCCATGGCACTTCCTAAATCGTCTTTGGACACGAAAATGTCATCTCTTCCTTGTAAGACAATAAAAGCAAAACCTTTTTCCGCCATATCCACAATTCCTTCAAAAGAATTGCTATCTTCCATGGTAGAATATCTTTCCTTTTTGTCTCTATATATAAGTTTTTCCTTTTCCATACTTTTTAAGCATTGATAAACGGCCTTCGCCTCTCTTCCACGAATGCCTAATATATCAGCTACATCTTCCCTCATCAAGGGCGTCTGTGATTGTTTCACTATTTCTAGTATTTTCTCTTTTAAGGTCATATCTTACCTCCAACTGTATTATATATGAAATTACTTGGAATTTAAAGAAATTTGATTGCACAAGGATTCCACACTTATTCCCAATAATACTTTACCTTTATAAAATAATTATTACCCATTATTAACCTTTAAATTGCACTTTTTATACTCACGTTAAATTATACTTTTTAGTTAAATTTAGCCAATAAAAAAACCGAGATTTCTCTCGGTTCTAAATTTTACTATAAATTAGTCTAATACATAAACTTTTACATTTCTTCTTCCAAAGGATCTAACAGTGCTAGACGATTCGAAGAATAAATCTATTCTGTTTCCTTTAATAGCTCCACCTACGTCTTCTGCAACTGCTACTCCGTAGGATGGCCATCCATCTGTGGATTCGATATAAAGTTTAGTACCTAATGGTATAACGTTTCTATCTACAGCTACTACTCCAGGTCTTAGCTTTGTTCCTAAAGCTGTAATTCCCGCCCACTGTCCATTGGACGCTGGGGATGCATCGTAAGCTGTTGCTTGCATAGTTATTACTCTAGAATAACTTCTGCCATTTAGCGATCCTCCGCCACCTACTTTAGTTGCTGCAGGTTTTGGTGGTTCTTTTGTTCCGATTTCATTTACTTGATTAACCGGAGCTTTTACTACTTCTTCAATAGTCTTTGAGCTAATTTCTTCGCCGTTTTTTACTGTAAGTTCAGTAGTAATTACTGTAGTTCCTTCAACCCCTGGAGTAACTACTCTAGACTTTCCTTTTTCTAACTCAGGATTTTCTTGAGTTACTGTCTCGTAAGGTACTGAAACTACGTCTGTTACTGTCTTATCAAAAACTCTGTTTATTATAATTATTGGTTCGTCTTCTTGTTCTAAATCTATTTCTGTATCTAGTTTAGGGACGACATAATCTTTTTCTTTCAGTTCGTATCCATGTTGTTCTAAAATATTTCCAACAACTATTTCTCCTGATTCTACAGTAGTTTCCACTCCATTATCTAATATAATAATTTCAATTGGATTTCTTACTGTTATGTCTAAATCGTTAGAAATTACAGTGTCTACTGTTGGTTCTAAGTAAATATTATCTACTATTTCTATCTCTTTTTCTACTAAGAATTCTCCTACTGTGCTTGCAGTTGTACTGTATGTGACTTCTTGTCCATCATATACAAGTGTAACTGATTTGGAAAGTAAGGTCGTGGAACCCATTCCTATCACCACAAGTGCCATCAGTATCAAAATGGTGCGTAACTTGCCACCAATTCGTACTTTATTCTGGTCCATCATTTCCCTCCTAATATTATGGTCAATGCAATTTTTGTAATTAGTTTGTAACTACTTGTAACTGTTTTGTAACTATTTGACCATATTCAGAGTTTATGACATTCTAGCCCATTTGTCAATGAAAAAGTGTGTTCTCTGTGTTTATGTTATTTCAAAGGATTCAACCCTTTGTAAAGTTTAGGTTAATTTTTTACAGGCTAAACAATAGTGATTTCAACGTGTCCACCGATTATTACAGAAGTATTACAAAATAGATTTTTATTGCAAAATTTTACATTTTTCACTAAATTTCCCCATTAATGGAGGCGTTTGAGCCTTTTACTTCAATTTTTATGGGTTTCAATGTATATTATGTAATTATATAAATCATTTGACTAGTTGTCTACCTTGTGTTACACTTTCTCATAAGATAAATTAGAAATGTGAGTAAGGGGATGCGGTTTTTAAGAGTAGAGTTCGAAAGGAAAAATCGCCGAAATGCCAAATTGGCGTTG
>JAAYEN010000185.1 GCA_012728775.1 Tissierellia bacterium | reverse complement strand
TCCCAAGAGCCATATTCTTCGAAAAATAGATGGACATATAAACTTTGAACTTATCTATGATTTAGTTTAAGGATTGTATTGTCTTGATAATAGCAGACCAAGTATAGATCTTATCATATTGATTAAATTAATGTTTATCCACTATCTTTTTAGTATCAAAAGTATGAGACAAACAATTAAAGAAGTAGAAGTAAACATAGCATATCGCTGGTTTTTAGGCTTAGATTTTTATGATGACATCCCACATTTTACAACATTTAGTCAGAACTATCGTAGAAGATTTAAAGATACAGACATATTTGAACAAATATTTTCAGAAATTTTAAAACAAGCTATGTCATATGGAGTAGTAGATACAAAACTTCAATTTGTAGACTCTACCCACCTTAAAGCACAACAGGCTCAGAAAGCGGATTGTTTCATAAATGAGAACACAAAGAAGTATTTGCATACAGTGTTCAAACAATCTGCGATAAAAATGGCTGGATATTAGGATATAAATCATTTCCCGAAAATCTACACGACAGTACTACATTTTTCTCATTTTATGAAGAAGTTATAAAACAAAACCACCAGAAAAGCTGGTAATGGATGCAGGATACAAAACACCTGCAATAGCAAGAAAACTAATAAAAGATGGCATACTACCAGTATTGCCATACACCAGACAAAAGAAAAAGCCAAAATTAGAAAATTCCTTTTACAAAAGAGACTATATATGATGAATACTACGACTGTTATTTATGTCCAGAAAATGAAATATTAAAATACTCTATAACAGATAGAAAAGGATATAGACAATATAAAAGTGACCCCAAAATATGTTCATTATGTTCTAACATATCCAGATGTACAGAAAGTCAAAACAAACAAAAAATAATAACAAGACACATATGGCAAGACTACTTAGACGTTTCAGAAGAATATAGATATACAAACGAAGGAAAAGAAGAATATCGATTAAGAAAAGAAACAATAGAACGACAATTTGGTAGTGCTAAGTAATTCCATGGATTTTCGCTATACTAACATGGTAGGTAGATTAAAAATGGATATGAAAGCAGCACTTACTTATGCATGTATAGATATGAAAAAATTAGCAATACTATTAGATAAAAGACCTCACTTTTATGATCCTACAACATCCGATGACGATACATCCTTATTAGGAAAGTTATTATATAATTTTAAGAATATATTATGTACAAACCCAGAAAATTTTTTCTGGGTTTGTCTACAGTCTGGGGAGAACTGTTTAGTTCTCTTTTATAAATTATCTTAAAACTCTAGATAAAAATTCTTTAGTTCTTTCGTGTTTTGGATTGGTAAATATTATTTCTGGACTTTCATCTTCTACTATAACTCCCTGATCCATAAATAAAACTCGATTAGATGCCTCTCGTGCAAATCCCATTTCGTGAGTTACAACTAGCATAGTTAAACCTTCATTTGCCAAATCCCTCATTACTTCTAAAACTTCTCCTACCATTTCTGGATCCAGAGCCGATGTAGGTTCATCGAAGAGTAAGACTTCCGGTCCCATGGACAAACTTCTAGCTATGGCAACACGTTGTTTTTGTCCTCCGGAAATTTGTCTAGGTTTTGCATTTATATATTGGAGCATTCCCACTTTGTCTAGGAATTTTTCAGCAGTTTCTCTAGCCTCAATTCTAGATTTTTTTAAAATTTTCATCTGTCCCACCATGCAATTATCTAGCACAGTCATATTATTAAACAAATTGAACTGCTGAAATACCATGCCCACCTTTGTTCTATAATTGGACAAGGATGAATGCATTTTTTGAATATCTTCTCCGTGAAATTTTATTGCTCCACTAGTGGGAGTTTCCAATAGATTTAAACATCTTAGTAGAGTACTTTTTCCTGAACCGGAAGAGCCTATAATAGCTACTACTTCGCCTTTGTTTACGCTGAAATTAATATCTTTTAAGACCTCGTTGTCTCCAAATTTTTTCTCTAAATGTTCTATGGTCAATATATTCTCTGACATATTATCCCTCATTTCCTGTTCTTATGGTAGCTTTAAAATCACTTTGGGAACCGTGAATAGTAAAGCTATCTGGCCCGTCCATTCTATTTTCTAAAATTTCCAAAAGTTTTGAAACTGTAAGAGTAAGGACCAAATAAATACACCCAGCGATAAAGAAAGCTTCAAAATATCTCAAGTAAGTTCCAGATGCGCTTTTTGTGATAAAAAACAATTCAGATACAGAGATTACATTTAAAACAGAACTGTCTTTGATATTGACTATAAATTCATTTCCTATAGAAGGCACAATATTTCTAAAAGCCTGGGGCATTACTACATTTAGCATAGCTTGCCAATGAGTCATTCCTATGGACAAAGCCCCTTCAGTTTGGCCTTTGTCGATGGAGATTATTCCACCACGAATTATTTCTGCCATATAAGCACCAGTATTTACAGATACTACAATCATAGCAGCAGGCAACGAGGGAATGTCTAGATTAAAATACTGTAAAGCACCGTAGTAAAACAACATAGCTTGTACAATCATAGGGGTACCCCTTAGAACAGTAATATATACATTTAAGAAAAAGTTCAAAACTTTCAAAAGAAGTTTTTTTGCCTTGGAGTCATTAGGTTGTACTGGGACAGTTTTTAAAATTGCAACTAACATCCCTATAAGAAACCCAAAAATAGTTCCAAATACTGCTATTAATATTGTATTAATCGTTCCTCTTATGAATAAATTGCTATATTGGTCTATAAGAAAACTTACCCAACCAAAAAAACTTCTTTCCATTTATATCTCCTAATTTGATAAAGGCTGATTATCTAAAGCGTTTTGCATTAGATTTTCTCTTTCTTCTTCAGTAATTTCAGAAAGGGCCTTGTTTATAGCTTCTAGTAATTCAGCATTACCTTTGTTTACGCCTACTGCAACAGATGCATCTTCCATACTAGCTTCAAATCCTGCACCTTCTGGGAATTCTACATAAGTTAGATTAGGATTAGCAGTTACAGCTGATTTCGCTGCTGGAACTTCTGCGATATATCCGTCGATTTTACCTGAATCCAAAGCCACCATCAGTGCAGAAAAAGTTTCTAAAGCTTGTTCTTTTTGAACATCAGGAACTTGATCTACTAATTCATAGTTAAAAGTATTCAGTTGGGCAGAAATTTTTCTACCTGCAAAATCTTCCAAAGATTGAAAACTAGCAAGTTCGCTATCTTTTTTAACTACCATAACATATTCACTTACATAATACGCATCAGAGAAATCCAAAGTAGCTTTTCTATCCTCAGTAGGACTCATACCAGCGATAATCATATCGATTTTTCCAGATGTAACTGCTGGTGGAAGTCCATCCCACAATGTTTTTACAATTACTAACTCTCTACCCATGGACTCAGCTACTCTTTTAGCTATTTCCACGTCATATCCTCCTGCAAATTCTCCAGAGCCGATTGCATATGCTCCATTGGAATCATCTGCTTGGGTCCAGTTAAAAGGAGCGTAGTCACATTCCATACCTACTTTTAAAGGTTCTCCTGATACTTCTGTTACAGGACTTTCTCCTTCAGTTGTTGCTGTATCAGAAGCTGGTTTACTACCTCCACATGCACTTAAAGTCAGTGCAAATGCCAATAACATAATTACTAACAAATTTTTTTTCATTTATTTCCTCCTTGAAATTTTGATAGAAGGTGGTCTTAATGATGATAATTAATAAAAAAAGCTCTGGAGCCAGTCCAAAGCCTTGAATACTTTTAGTATCATACCTTGATAGCTCACCACGAAAAGACTCATGACAGTCATTGAGATATTCTCCCAATGCCCAGTAATACCGCCCCATACGGTACCCTTCGGCGAATGTTCCCTTTCTATCTTTTATCTTAATCTTTTGGGCTAGACATTAAAGATATACTATTGAACTTCGCAACCTCTATCTGCATTGAAAATCAATGCATTTTTATTTAGTTTCAACTAACTATATAGCAAAAATTACTATTAGTCAAGGATAAGGATATATTTTTTATTATACTTTCCCAAATATTGAGAAAACATTGGAGTATATAAAAAAATTATATGTTAAAATATCATTAGCTTATTTAATGGAGTATATCAATGGATGAAAAGACGATTTTAGTTTTTAAAGATTTGACAAAGAAAAATCTAAAGACAAAAAGGCGAATGGACAAGGATGCTCTTGGCGAAGATTTAGAAAGCTTAAGCATAGGCGATGTGATTTCACATATAAAATTTGGAGAAGGTAAAATTACCGAAATTGAAAATGGAATTATCGATGTGAGTTTTTCTGGTGATGTGAAAAAATTTCCCTTCCCCGATGCATTTTTGGGTGGTTTTTTAATGCTTTAATCTTGAAAATTACTAGACTTGGTGTTAATCTTTTAGTGTATATAAGACGGAGGATGAGTTTTTAAAGTGATAAATGATATTATAAAAGTTATTATTCTTTCTATTGTAGAAGGTTTTACAGAATTTTTGCCTGTGAGTAGTACGGGGCATTTGATTTTGGTAAATGAATTTGTGAATTTAACGCCGGAGAATTTTTCCAATGCATTTAATGTAATTATCCAATTAGGTGCGATTTTCGCAGTAATTAGGCAATATTTTTATAAATTAAATCCTTTGGATTTAGGAAAAATCAGCTACAATACGGACATGCTAGGATATGAATTTTTAACTGGAAAAGAGAAATTG
>JAAYEN010000022.1 GCA_012728775.1 Tissierellia bacterium | reverse complement strand
CGAACTCGCGACCCTCGCCTTGGCAAGGCGATGCTCTACCACTGAGCCATTTCCGCAAAAATCCGCAATGACGTAGCCATTAGTTAATTCAGACCCGCCCTTGTATAGGTGGGTATCTCGTTGGTTGACACTGACTTCCCCTCGAAGGGGCTTGCCATATCTCGCAAACACTAAATTCCCGTGTCTGATATGTCGGTTGAATTAAGCATAGGCCGTCGTTCATCGCAGATATCCTATGTAAATATATTATACACTTTTTACACTTGTATTTCAAGGGATTACACCCTTCGTGAATTATCCCATAATAAATATACCACTTTTTCACTTTAATAATCTATTATTACACTAATTATTCCGTTTGCCTTTATCAATATTTCAGTGTATATTATCATTGAAGATATAAAAAGAAAGGCAATTTTTTATGAAAAAAAAATTAATAAATGTAGTATCAAATACAAATTATGAAACTAGAAAAGTCAGAAGTGATTTAATAGATAAATTATATGAAAGAGGATATTCAGTAGCTAAAGGATTTGATCACGATGCAGAACTGACCATCTCCATTGGAGGCGATGGTGCATTTTTAAAAGCTGTTCACAATAATAAATTTCCTAAAATGCCTATTATGGGAATTAATACTGGAACTCTGGGATTCTTTCAAGAAATTAGCCCCGAAGAAATGGACGAATTTTTAGACAGATACCATGAAGGAGACTATAGAATTGAAGAAATTTCTATGGTAAAGGGTGAAGTTCATACTAAAAATAGAAAATTCACAGTTCATGCTGTCAATGAAATAATTTTAAAAGGACAACATTCAAAAGTTATTCAGATGGATGTCCTTGTAGATGGAAATCATCTTCAGTCCTTCGCAGGAGATGGGATAATGGTCTCTAGCCCAGTGGGAAGTACTGCATATAATTTCTCCTTAGGAGGAGCCATTGTATACACCACTCTTCATTCACTTCAAATAACTCCAATAGCTCCACTAAATTCAACTGCTTATAGGTCGTTGAAATCGAGCTTAATAGTACCAGGAAGTACAAAAATTATGTTAGACCCACCTCCTAGGTACAAAAATTCTTCTCTTCTTGTTGTTGATGGAGAGGAAATGGAGTATTGGGATTTAGAAAAAGTGGAACTCACCATGTCCAATAAATGGATTAAAAGACTACTCTTCAATAAAAATTTTTACTGGCACAATCTAAAGGATAAGTTCCTTTAATAAAAAAGCGACCGCGAAGTCGCTTTTTTATTTTCTCTAGTTTTACATAATCTCTTCTAAGTATTTTATTAATTCTTCTAAGTTTTCATTGTCAAAAAACTCCAAGGATTTGCCATAACTATCTTTTAAAGAAATTAATTCTGGCGTTGGATTTTCTTTTAATTGTTTTTTAATTAAAAATTTTGTCATAACCCACATCATCATTTTGTGAATTGAACTCATTGTCGAATAATCAATTCCACCCATTAAGTGGAAAAACTTTATCTTTTCTTTAGCCTCTGTTGAAAAATTCTGATCGATTACTCCCTCATAATCAATCTCGTTATAATCCGCCAACCCTACGGTAAAAACTATTAATTCTTTGTCGATAAAATTAGATATTTCTTTGGATTTATTTATCTTTCCTGCGTATAAACTACTTCCATATAAAATAATATCTGATTCATTAATACTTTTTAAGTCAATATTTTCAATATCTTCAGCCCTTACATTGAATTTTTGTGCGATTAACTCTGCATATTTTTTTGTATGTCCATATTTTGATGAATAGAGCACCCTTAGCTTTTTATTCATTTCTTTCCTCCAATGAAGTTTCTACAGATTTTATTATCGCCATGCTACTAGTCGTTGCTCCACTAATCACGTCTACTTTTAGACTTTGCTCTTCTAGTATTATGGGAATAACTTTTTCTCCCTCTTTGCCTAAACCATTAAAATGTTCTATCAGTT
>JAAYEN010000146.1 GCA_012728775.1 Tissierellia bacterium | reverse complement strand
TCAGGGGTTCAAATCCCCTCCTCTCCGCCAGTAGAAAATTTGCCGTACTAGATGGGGAACTAGCGGTTCCTTGTAACCTGCAATCCGCTGTAGCAGGATCGAATACCTACACTGAGGTGCCAATTTGTCGAGTTTGCCGCAGGAAAGTGGCGTTGACGATTGGGTCTTGCGCAACGAAAGCTCTTGAACCGTGTCAGGTCTGGAAGGAAGCAGCACTAAGGGATGTCTCTTCGTGTGCCGCAAGGTAGCCTGGTTTGAGCTAACTACTTGTGTACCATCGGGAGGTTGTCTTCGAAGGTAGGGTGCGGCTACATAGGGGAAGATTATCTTCCCCTTTAATATAATAACGGGGCCGAAAATGGTTTCGACGGGGATTTTGAATCAACGGTAGCGAGTCGTAGTGAGAAACTACGCTAAAAGTCTCAAAACAAATAAATAACAACAATAACGAATTAGCATTCGCTGCCTAAACGCGGCGATCACCCTTTAAGACTCCCATTATCTTAGAGTGAGTGTCAAATTTATGGGAAAACGAATCTTTGCAAGACGACATAGCGAAGAGGGTATTTATGACGTTATAGCATAAAAATCCTGTCTTTTGGAGTTTTATGCCGAACAAAAAATAAATGACTGCACTCGGAGAAGCTGTTGTGGATGGGTTTTCGGACGCGAGTTCGACTCTCGCCGGCTCCACCATTAGATTTAACTGGACTTTGCGATAATCGTAAAGTCTTTTATTTTGCACAATATAAAAGGAGAATGAAATGAAAACCTTAATAAAAGCATTTAAATATATATTAGTATTAATCATATTACTTGCAATAGCATTAAAATTTATACTTTCACCTACGCCAGAATTTATGAGAAATAACAAGGTGGATGGAGTTGAAATGAAGGTTCAAGTAAGTGATGATGAAAGGAGCCCTATAATTAGAACTTTTAAATTAGAAGATTATAATAAAAAGTCTGAAGAAGAAAAACTTAAAATAAGAGAAAAAGTAGCTGGAAGGATAGAAGGCGACATTCCAGTGGTGAATCTTTTAATTGATAAAAATCTATATTACACATTTTATAAAGATAATAATTTAGTTCAATTAGAAGAAGCTCCGAGAATTGAAATAACCGCACATCCAAATCATTATTCGGATAAAAGTGATAAACGATTAATAGTTGATAAACTTAGGGAAAATCAAGACGGCTATATCTACGAGATTAATAGATACCAGGATCAATACGAAAAGTATTTTTTAGAATTCAGTCATATACAAATATTTTTTGAATTTGAAGGAGTAGATTATATATCTGTATTTTCAATTTTTTCCACCAATGCTCCCAAAGGAACAGATTTATTTGAAAATGAAGATATAATAGAACCAATACCACCAGAACATTAATATCATTTTTATGCAAGTTCATATTGACACCAAACTCTACTAATGCTATTATATTCAAAGAAATTGCCTTTAAGTTGAACCCGTGAGTTCAATAAGGATAACAAAAGAACCGAGAGGATTCTAGGTTATCCACTTAATCTAAGAGGAGACTAGAAAATGAATAGTTTTTGTTTTGATAACTTAATATATTTATTAAATAGTGAAAGCCCTAATTTTATTGTCTTTGGCATTAAAAATTTCGGGCTCTTTTTTTAGGCAAAAAAACAAATGGAGGAAGTTATGATAATTGACAAATTATACGAACGAGTACAAGAGAGAAGTTTTATATGTGTAGGATTAGATACTAGTTTTGATTATCTTCCTAAGAAATATCAAGACATGGGAGTGGCGGAAGGATTATTTCAGTTTAATAAAGAAATAATCGACAACACATATGATTTAGTGGCAATTTTCAAATTACAAATTGCATATTATGAAGCCAGAGGTATTGAAGGTTTAAAAGGATATATAAAAACTATTGAGTACTTAAAATCCAAAGACCAATTAGTAATTGGAGATATTAAACGTGGAGATATTGCAGATACTGGTAAAATGTATGCAAAAGCACATTTTGAATCAGAATTCGAAGTTGATTTTGTAACTTTAAGTCCCTACATGGGATATGATAGCATTGAGCCATATCTTCCATATTTAGAAAGTGGAGAAAAAGGAGCATTTGTTTTATTAAGAACTTCAAATCCAGGTGCAAAGGACATAGAATATCTAGAACATAAAGGCAGACCACTTTATTACACAATTGGAGATAATTTACAAGAAATTGGAAAATGTTGTGTAGGGAAAACGGGATATTCTGCTTTAGGCATGGTAACAGGTGGAACTCAAAGTGAAGAAGCTGTAGAGCTAAGGGAAGCTTATAAAAATTCCTTCTTCTTAATCCCAGGATATGGTGCCCAAGGAGCTACTGCATCGGATATTAGAAATTATTTAAATGACTTTAATGGTGGAGTAGTGAATTCATCTAGAGGAATAATATTAAACTTTAAGAAGTATGAAGACGGAGAAAATAATATAGGCAAATACGCAAGAATTGCAGTAGAAGAAATGAAAGCTGATATATTAGGAAAATAATAGGAGGAATAAAATGGTAGATGTAAAGAAAAACTTAGAAGATTGTGGAGCTTTATTAGAAGGACATTTCCTTTTGACTTCAGGAAAACACAGTGACGGATATGTACAATGTGCAAAATTATTAATGTATCCTGATGTTGCTGCTGAATCTTTAAAACCTGTAGTAGATAAAGTAAAAGATATGGATATAGATGTGGTTGTAGGTCCAGCTCTTGGTGGAGTAATAGTCAGCTATGAAATCGCAAGACAACTAGGCGTACCTTCGATGTTTACTGAACGCCAAGATGAAGTAATGACACTAAGACGTGGATTTACTTTAGAAAAAGGTACTAGAGTTTTAATAGTTGAAGATGTTGTAACTACTGGAAAATCCTCTTTAGAAGCCATTGAAGCGATAAAAGATTGTGAAGTGGAAGTAGTTGCTATTGCTACATTAGTAAATAGAAGTGGCGGAGATAAGGTTGGAGAATATCCACTTTACGGATCTATAGATTTAGATATTAAGACATACGAAAAAGACAATTGCCCAATGTGTGATGCAGGAGAAGAAATAGTAAAACCTGGAAGTAGAAAAAAGATTTAATATTTGATATTTAAAACTGGGGTATAGATATATACGACAATCTTTTATTAGATGGAGGACTTAAATGAATTCTAAAATGTTAGAGTCCCTAGGACTAAAAAATTATATATCTGGACCAGATTACCGATTGGGAGAAAGAGTCCCAAGAGAGGAGGGTAGACGAAATGTCTACTCTGCTTTAAGTGATATGGGACAAAATCCTTTGGAAATTTATTCCGGTGTACAAGTACATGGACATAATATCGAATATTGTGACGGTATAAATGGATATGATAATTTTTATGGAAGAGTATTTCCTGATACAGATGGACTAATCACAGATAAAAAGGATATCGCTTTGGTAATAAAGTTTGCCGACTGTACTCCAATTTTGCTTTTCGACCCAGTTAAAAAGGTTCAAGTAGCTATACATTCGGGATGGAGAAGCACTGTACAAAGAATTTCCCAAAGGGGAATAGATAAAATGGTTGGAGAATTTGGCTGTGATATTAATGATATTTACGCCTATTTAGGACCTTCTATTGATATGGCTAATTACGAAGTAGATACGGATGTCTATGATGCCTTTAAAGGTTTTGAAAGTCGTGACCAATTTTTTCAAATAGTTGGAAACAAATTTATTCTAAGCATGATAGATTCGAATTTAAGCTTACTTTTAGAATCTGGGATTAATCCAAATAATATAGAGATTTCTAGAATTTCTACATTTGAAAACGAAAGATTAAGCTCAGCTAGAAGAGATAAAGGGAAATTTAAATTGAATTTTATGATTAGTATTATTAAATAATATACGAAGAAATAAATTAAAAAACTAGGCAAATAATTTTGCCTAGTTTTTATAAATTGCCTAACATATTGACGTTTCCTTCACCTTGATACTTAATACTTTCTATAAACTCATCATCTACAAATTTGTAAACTCTGAAACTGATATTTGCAGTACCATATTCCAACATACTTATATTTAAAGAATCTTCAATGCTATATATATTTACTTTAGCTTCGCCTATTTGAACTCTTTTATCAAAAAGTATATATCCACCTTCACCTTTATGGGCTATCAGAACGAATCTATTTCCATCATCCCAGTAGAAATCTCCATGCCCATCGTTTTCTGCATCAGTATACAAGATTACTTTTTCAATGCCGAATTCTAAAAAGTTTTGTAAATCTGCATTTTTATATTCATTTAATCCTTCTAAACTAAAAGTTTCTGAATAAGAGATTACTCTATTATTAGCAGTAGCGCTAGTATTAGTATCTGTATTTTTTTCAGGATCTTCTACACTTAACAAATCCACAACTTTTTTTTCTTCATTATAGGTCAGTTTTAATATCTGTCCATCTTCTAAAATTTCAAAATCTTTAACATCACCAGCATCTAGTTTTCTGCTGATATTTTCCACATCTAATATTATATATTTAATATTATTTTCTATATATTTAGTCTCTAGCACTCCTGTTACTTCTGTTAAATTTGTTGAAGTATCTACATTATTTTCACTTCCAGCTGAGCTAGAACCATTATTAGTTTTTACATTATCGCATCCAGTAAATATTAAAAGTAAAATCAATATTATTGTAATTTTTTTCAATTATTTCACCTCATAAAATTATTTTAATATAAATATCTCTTTGAAATAATATAACACAAACTTTAAAAATTAGTTACAATTTAGAGTCAAATCTTGAAATTTAGGCGATTATAATTTAATATATATGCTGGAGGTCGTTATGGAGTATTTTTTTAATGAAGTGAGCTTACTTGCTCAGAAGGCACTTGTTTATGAGGTGTTGCTTACTCCTAAGCCTGGCTTAGTAGATAGGAAAAATTCTGGTGCTCACGATGATATGGATATACATACTTTTATGGATTCCATTTTAGTTTTAGGTGAATACTTCAAAGAATGTGCTTCTATAGGATATTTTTATGATGGAGATGATTTTTCAAAAATATTTGATTTAATTAGACCCTTGGGTGTAGAAGCGGAAGAGAAAATGTTTAATGCTACAAAAGGTGTAAATACCCATAAAGGGGCTATTTTCATTTTCGGAATTCTTAGTGCAGCTATTGGTTCTTTAAAGGGAAATGACGAAAAAATTAATATAAAGACTATAACCCAAAGGGGAGGATGTATTTCTTGCAATATATTAAAAGACTTTGATGACAATCTTCTATCGAAAAAAAATTTAACCTATGGAGAAACCCAATATGTTAAATATGGAAATTATGGTATTAGAGGAGAAGCAAAAGATGGATTTCCTTCCATAAAAATGGCTTATAATACATTAATAGAATGTTTATATGAAGGATACGAATTTCAAATAGCAATGGGGGAATCCCTACTTAAATTGATGAAAACTGTATTTGATTCCAATGTAGTGGGTAGAACTGAAATTGAAGGTTTAGAATTCATGAGAGAAAATGCAGCTAAAGCAGATTCTCTTGGTGGATATAAAACTAGTGAAGGAATGTGTAAATTAAAAGAAATAGATAAAATTTTTATAAAAAAAAGAATAAGTCCTGGAGGTTGTGCTGATTTATGCGCAGCAACGGTTTTTATATATTGGATTAGCAAAAGTTAGAAAACTTGTAAACGAAGGGACATAATGCTATTATTACAATAATAACTAAGACAATAAAATGTCTTTGAAGGAGTGGAAGCTTTTTGAAAAGTAAATTTTTACTTTCGTTTTTAATAGCTCTATTAGTTTTTTCCAGTGCCTATCTATGGGTTTGGAATAAATTAGAAGGAACTACTAGCTCTGTTCAAGCCATAGAAGAAGAGCATGGTATTGAGCAAGTTGAAAATATTGAAGAAGGAAATACTGTTAAACAAATTAATGTTGATGAGGTTTTTTTCTTGCTAGTTGGAGTAGATACTAGCGATGTAAATAAAATTAAGGTGGATAAGCATGGTGCAACAGGCATAAGATCAGATACGATGATTTTGTGTAAAGTAAATTTTAAAGATGGTTCAATTAGAATGATGTCTCTTCCTAGAGATTCAAGAGTTCCTATAAAAGGAGGACTTGATAAATTGACTCATGCTCACTCCTACGGGGGGATGAAATTACTTATGAAAACTGTTAGAGATTTTACGAACCTAGACATAGACTATTACGTCAGAGTGGATTACAAGGCCGTTGAAAATCTTGTAGACGCAATTGGTGGAGTAACAGTAGATATACCAATGAGAATGTACAAAGAGGATACCACAAAGGGAAATGGATATCTTATAGACTTTCAGCCTGGAGTACAAAAATTAGATGGTAAGGATTCCATACTATTTTTGAGATTTAGGGATTATAAAGACGGAGATATTGAAAGAGTAAAAACCCAACAATATTTTTTGACAGAGATGATTAAACAAACTTTGGAACCGAGAAATATCTTGAGATTGCCCAAAATATTAGATGTGTACTCAAAATTTATAGACACAAATTTACCTACGAATATCATTTATTCAGGAGTAGGTTTAGCAGGTAAGTTAGATAAAGAAAATATAATGACTACTACTCTTCAGGGAGAATTTTTAGACTTAGACGGAGTAAGTTATTGGAAGGTTTATGATTCAGGAGCGAAGAAAGATATAGAAGAATATTTTGGTGAATACTTAATGGATTAGTTAGGAGACAAAATGAGACAATCTAGAAAACAAGAACATATAGAAAATTATTTGTTATCAAGTTATAAAAGTTCAAATTTATTTAAAGATGTTTATTTAAGTCACGTAGCTATAAGTGACCAAAATTTTAGTGACGTAGATACTACTACAATCTTTCTAGGACACAAAGTAAGTTTTCCCTTTATGATAAACGCAGTTACTGGTGGCAATGAAACTGCTAATGGAATAAACGAAGACTTATCAAAGATTGCTAGTAAATTAAATATTCCTATGGCTGTAGGTTCACAAAAAATTGCAATAGATGATCCTGATTTATCTGCTTCTTTTAAAGTAGTAAGAAAGAAAAACCCTAATGGAATTATTATTGGAAATCTTGGAGCCCTTTGTACTCCTGATGAGGCGAAGATTGCCATAGAGATGATAAATGCTAATGCTTTGCAAATTCATTTAAACTTAGCTCAAGAGCTTGTAATGACTGAGGGAGATAGGGATTTTGCAGGTATATTAAAAAATATAGAAAATATTGTAAAATCTCTTCATGTACCTGTAATTGTAAAAGAAGTTGGAACAGGAATTAGTGAAAAAACCGCTAAAAGGCTTTATGATATAGGAGTTAGAAATATCGATATAGCAGGAAAAGGTGGCTCCAACTTTATAGAAATTGAAGATTTAAGAAATCCTAATTTAGATGCCAATGAATTGTATGAATGGGGAATTCCTACTGCGCTTAGCCTTCTTGAAGTGATGAGGCTTAATAAGAAAGATTTAAACATTATATCTAGCGGCGGTATTAAAACTTCCCAAGAGATAGCTAAATCCATAGTAATGGGCGCTAAGATGTGTGCAGGTTCAGGAGAGGTTATTAATTATCTTCTTCGTGGCGGTTATGATTCTGCATTCACTTATATCAATAATTTGAAACAAAAACTAGCGATATTGATGATGCTTTTAGAAGTTAAAAATATAGATGAGCTAGGAAAAGTTCCATATAAAATAACAGGCAAATTGAAAGAATTATCAGAATGATTAATGTCCTCCGAATTTCGGGGGATTTTTATTTTTTTGGGTATATTCAAATTGGTGAGTACTATGTTAATAGCAATAATTTTAGGAACAATAATTTTACTAACTACAAAAAATTTTGCAATAGCAGTATCTGTAGCTATAGCTATTTTAATGATATCAGAAAGAGAAAGTAACGAAGGAGATTAATATGAGTATAAAGAATTATAAAGACGTATTAAATTTTTGGTTTGATGAAAAACATATTCCATTGCAATTTGCAGAAAATGAAGAATTTGACAACTTAATTCGAAAAGAATTCTTATCTACATGGGAAGCAGCAAAAGAAGGTCTTCTAGTGGATTGGAGAGAAACTATAAAAGGAAGACTTGCTGAAATTATTGTTTTAGACCAATTTTCTAGAAATTTATTTAGAGAAGATATAAGAACTTACACTCAAGATAAAATGGCTATAGCTCTTTCCCAAGAGGTAGTCAATCATCTTGAATATGATTCTTTAAATACTATGGAAAAGAAGTTTATATTGCTTCCATTTATGCATTCAGAATCTACAGATTTACATGACTGGGCTTATAAATATTATCTTGAATTAAATGATGAAGGAACACTTTATTTTGAAGATAAACACAGGGAGATATTGGATAGATTTGGAAGATATCCATATCAAAATGAGGACTTGGGAAGAGAATCTACAGAAGAAGAAATTAAATGGCTAGAAGAAAAAAAGGACGGAAATTACTTTAGCTAATGAATAAAAAAGATTACTATTTATCCAATGAAAAAACTGGATCTTTTGTAAAGGTAAGGGATAATAACTCCATTTTCTATGGAGGAAATCAACAATGGTATAAAAATAAAAGAAGAGTAGTAAATGGCTGTGGCCCAGTTGCTGGAGCTAATATATTGGCATATCTATCCAATAAGGATGATAAGTATGCCAATCTTTATAATGAAGAAAATTTTTCAAAGGAAAATTTTGTTAAGTTTCAAGAAAGTATATATGACTTAATTAAACCTAGTCCTTTAGGATTAATTAATATAAATCATTTTATAAAAAGGATTATTCAATATGGAATATCTAAGGGTGTGGATTTATCATACAAGAAACTAGGGTTTAATGATAGAAACTTCACCTATTTATCTAGTTATACTTTTATTAGAAATGCCTTAATGAAAGATATACCTGTTGTTGTCTTTAATTTAGATTTGAGAAGGGACTTTCTGTTTAGGTGGCATTGGATGGTAATTACTAGAATATATGCAGAGGATGGAGAGATTAAATTAGTTCTATCATCTTGGGGAAAAAGATATGTGATAGATTTTGATAGATTATTTTCATCAATGAGAATGGGCGGGGGTATGGTTTACTTTTACTAAATTAAATATAATAAGAACATTTTTTTTTCTAAAAATATGTGTATAATTAAATGTGACTTTGTAATTATTTTGATGGAGGTAAATAATGATAAAAATAATCACAGATGATGGAGCAGACTTACCACTGGAGATAGTGAAAAAATACAATATAGAAATTTTCCCAATAGCTGTTATTGCAAATGACAAAGAGCATTTTATCGGAAAAAATATAAACAGTGATGAAATGTATTCTAATATGAGAAAAGGAATAGTCTATAGAACGTCCCAAGTGACACGAGCATATATGCTGGAAAAATTTGAAAGCTACTTAAAAGAAGGTTTGGAGATAATATATCTTTCACTTTCATCAGGTATTTCAGGAACTTATGAAACAGCATTATCAGTACAAGTTGAATTATTGGAAAAATATCCAGATGGAAAATTATTTATTATAGATTCCAAGAGTGCAACCATGGGACAGGGAATGATAACTATAAGGGCAGCTATGCTAAACGAAGAGGGAAGAACTTTAGAAGAAATAGTTAAATCCTTAGAAGATATAGTTGAAAACCAAATTCATTTATTTACAGTTGGAGATTTAGAATATCTATATAGAGGTGGAAGGCTTTCAAAAACATCTCAAATAATTGGCGGATTATTAAATATTATGCCTATTTTATATATAGAAAGAGATAGAGGAAAAATAGAATCCATAGACAAGGTTAGAGGACTTAATGCTTTTTTGAAAAAGGTTTCAGAATGGAGTAACAAGCTATCTAAGGACGGAAAATTTAATCCTAACCAGACTATAGTTTTATGTCACGGAGATTGGGAAGAAGTTGCTTTAAAAACAAAAGATTTTTTTGTAAAAGATATGGGAGTCAAAGAAGAAAATGTAATCATCTCTAACCTAGGTTGTGTAATAGGAGCTCATACAGGTCCAGAAGCTATAACAATTTTTTTTAGCGCAAACCCAAAAGAAATACCTTATCTATCAATTAGTAATTAGCAATTATTTTTAATTAAAATATAGAATTTAATAGAGGCCTACGAGTAAAGATAATAGAATAATCTGTTATCCATATCCGTAAGCCTCATTTATTTTTTAAAATTATTTTTTCTTAAATGTTCCAAATACTCCTCTTGCGATTTCTCTTCCTACTTGTCTCGTGAAGGAATACAAAGCAGAGTTGAACATTTTTGTAATCATGTCGTCGCCTTTTTTTTCTTTCTTTTGTTCTACTTTTTCCAATTCAACTCTTTGTATCTCAACAAGTTGAACTTCTTCTTCTATTTTAGCTTGAAGAATTTCATAAGCCGATTCTCTGTCGATAAGTTGGTCATATTTATTAAACATTTTAGAATTTGTGATAATACTTTTTTCTTCCGAGTCACTTAAAACTTCAAATGAGGATCTAGGAGGAAATATAAGTCCTTTTTCTACAATGGTTGGTGCTCCACTTTCATCTAGTGTTGTGATTATAGCCTCACCAGTACGTAATCCTTGGATTTCTTCTTCCAAATTAAACTCTGGATTTTGTCTCATCCCCTGGGAAATTTCTTTAATGGAACGTTGTTCTCTTGGAGAGAATGCCCTGAGTTGATGTACAATTTTCGTAGCTAATTGGCTAGATACATCATCTGGAATATCTGTAGGATTTTGAGTTACGAAGAAAATTCCAACACCTTTGGATCTAATTAGTCTAACTATTTGCAAAATTTTGTCTAAAAGTGACTTGGATGCGTTATTGAATAATAAGTGTGCTTCATCAAAGAAAAATATCAATTTTGGAAATTCTGGATTTCCTACCTCTGGAAGTTCTTCATATAATTCAGACAATAACCACAATAAAAACATAGCATAAATTGTAGGATTTCCTATTAGTCTTTTACTGTTAATTATATTTATTACGCCCTTTCGACTTGGATCTTCACGAATTAAATCTCTAATTTCTAAGGATGGTTCGTTGAAGAAAAAATCTCCTCCAAGGTCTTCTAAGAGTAAAACTTTTCTTTGGATTGCTGAAATACTTTGGGTAGAAACATTTCCATATTCTTTTGAAATCTCCACTCTATTATCGGAAATAAATCTTAAAATGGATTTTAAATCTTTCAAATCCAATAATAATAACCCTTCAGAATCTGCAATTCTAAATGCAATATTCAAAACACCTTGTTGGGTATCATTTAGTTCTAATATCTGTGAAAGAAGAATAGGTCCCATTTCGCTTACGCAAACTCTTAATGGAATTCCAAATTCTCCATAAACATCCCAAAGTTCTACAGGAAATCCTGTGAAGTCTTGATTTTCAATTTTTAATTCTTCTAATCTTTCTTCCAGTCCGTCAATTTTTCCAGGATTAGCTAAATTAGTCAAATCTCCTTTAACATCAGAAAGGATTACGGGAATTCCTAGCTCTGAAAACATTTCAGTTAAGACTTTTAAAGTAACTGTTTTTCCAGTTCCAGTTGCTCCACAAATCAAACCGTGTTGATTTAATTTTTCTGTAAGAAGACTGATCTCATTGTTATTTTTATCTTTTGCAAAAGTAATTTTCACGTCCGGTACCTCACTCTCGTATATTAATTGTATTTTACCAAAGATAATATATAATTCCAAGTATATTGATTTTATATATATAATTAACTCAGTAGATAAG
>JAAYEN010000191.1 GCA_012728775.1 Tissierellia bacterium | reverse complement strand
GTAGTAATGTACACAGTTAGAGGAGCTAAAATCGAAGGCAGCAGACCATATCACTTCCAAACTGCTTGCTTTATAGCATTCCCTATCCTAGCTGGAATCGTACACGGATTTTCACTAGATGAAATCGGTAACTCTTTTGCTAAGGGTGCAGCTTCAATGGCATTTGTATCTATGGCTATTGGACTTGCAGGAGTTGTTTCTATAGTAATGAACCAAGGAAATATTATCCACACTATCGTTTACTACTTGACACAACCACTTCTAGCAATTGGACAACAGTTTGCTTCAGTATTTATGACTATAATTATTGCAATAATAAATCCAATAATTCCGTCAGCTTCATCTAAAGCAGCTATCTTAGTTCCTATCATCTCTCCTATTGCAGATGCTATCGGACTAACACCACAACTTGCAGTACAAGCATTCCAATTCGGAGACGGATTTACAAACTTAATCTCTCCACTACTTGGATGGACAGTAGGTTCAGTAACAATGGCAGGATTATCCTTTGACAAATGGTTAAAATGGGTATTGCCAATAGTAATAATATTCTTGTTATTATCATTTATATTCATGTATATCTTAACAGGAATGGGTTGGACAGGAATTTAAAAACAATTCACAAGGACTATAGACAAATGTTTATAGTCCTTAAATATAAGATTATAAAATTGTATTTTTAGGAGGATAAAATGTATTACGAAAAAGCTAAAAGTATTGAAGAGTATCTGATTGATTGGAGAAGATATTTCCACGAAAATCCAGAACTATCATCTCAAGAATTTAAAACTATAGAAACCCTAAAGGAAGAACTGACTAATTTGGGAATAGAGCATATAGAAGTTCCCAACGGCGGAATCCTAGGATTTATCAAAGGAAATCTACCTGGCGACAAAAAAGTAATGCTAAGAGCAGATGTAGACGCTCTACCTGTATTAGAAAAAGATGACAATTTAGCTGGTCCAAGAATTTGCAAATCCAAAGTAGATGGAGTTATGCACGCTTGTGGACATGACGGCCATATGGCAATGCTTCTAGGAGCTGCTAAAATCCTTATGGAAGAAAGAGATAACTTCGGCGGAGAAGTAATTCTTTGTTTAGAAAGAGGAGAAGAAGGAACTGGCAACTACATGTACATCCACGCATACATGGAAAAATTCGGCATAGTTCCAGATACTGTATGGGCTGTTCATTTACTTTCTACTCAAGAAATTGGAACTATAGGAATTAGAGACGACTCCATGATGGCAGGCGCAATATTTTTCGACGTAACTATCGAAGGAAAAGGTGGCCACGGATCTCGCCCAGACCAATCTATAAACCCAATAGATGCATTTACCGCAGTGTACAACTACTTCCAATCATTAAGAATGGTTAAGCTAGATCCATTTGAAACTTTAACTTACTCCATCGGAGCTGTTAATGCAGGTGCTGTTCCAAATGTTATCCCACAAACTCTTAACTTCAAAGGTAACGTAAGATTTATGAACAGAGACACCATGGGATATCCATTCTATATAGACTTCAAAGAAAAAGTCGAAAAAATAGCAGCTGCATATGATTGTAAAGCTACCTTTAATTCTTATCCAAAACCAGGATTCCCAGTTAGAAATGATGCAAAAGCTGCAACATTTGCAAGAGAAGTTATGGCTAAAGAATTTGGCGAAGACAAAGTTATGATACCTGAACCATGGATGGCGTCTGAAAGTATGGCTGGATATCTAGCACAATGGCCAGGAGTATTTGCATTTTTAGGAATGAAAAATGATGAAAAAGGCGTTGGAGCTGCTCATCACAACGAATACTTCGACCTAGATGAAGACGTACTAGCTATGGGTACTGCAGGAGCAGTTGCATATGCTGTTAATTACTTGAACTCTGATATCGAATTTGAAGACAAAGAATACAAAGGTAGATTCAAAGAGTATCTACATGAAATCGACCAATCTGACGAAAAAATTGAAGAATATTACGCAGTAGAAAAGTTAGACTAATCTAGCGTATGATTTCCTATCATTTGGGTATACAACAAATACACAACATTAGAGGAGGCAGATAAGTATGAAAGGATCATTTGGCAACAAACCATCCCAAGCTATAACATTTGCTGGAACTCCCCTGCATACCATAGGCAACTCAGTAGAAGCAGGAGATTGGGCTCCAGAATTTAAAGCAATAAAAAACGATATGACAGAATTTGATTCCAAGGAAAATGCTGGAAAAGTAATAGTTTACTCCAGTGTACCTTCCATCGACACCAAAGTATGTTCTATCCAAACTAGATATTTCAACGAGCAAGCTGCAGAATTTGGAGACGAAGTAGCAATTGTAACTATCTCTGCTGACCTTCCCTTTGCACAACAAAGATTTTGTGCAAATGAAGGCATAGAAAATTCTGTAGTCATATCGGATTACAACCATATGGACTTTGCACAAAAATACGGCTTCCAAATAGAAGAACTAAGACTTCTATCTAGAGGTATCGTAATTGTAGACAAAGAAAATAAAGTAAGATATGTAGAGTATGTAAAAGAAATCACCAATGAGGTAAATTTCGAAAAAGCATTGGAAGCTCTACGGGAATTAGTTTAAAATTTGTAAAATAAAAAAGGCCTGCGATGAATTTTGCAGGTCTTTTTGCTACAATAAGTTTTATAATTTATATATATCCACTTCACTTTGGCCTTCATAGGCATAAGAAGCTTGGATACCTCCCATGTAAACATCTCTATTTTCTATATCCTCAGTGAGAGATTCTTTCAACAAAACTCTCAACTCCAAATCATTTATCACAGATCTTTCCATAGCTTGTAAATATTTTACTTTGTCTATAAGTGACCAATCTACGCAAACACTAAGATTTTTCTTCAAGATAAGATCCAACCAAATTCTGGTTGAGCGACCATTTCCTTCTTCAAATGGATGAAGTATATTCATCTCTACATATTTTGCAACAATTTCTTCAAACGTGTTTTCAGGCATCTCGTCTATTTTTGCTGCAGCTTCTTCGAGGTACATAAAACTGGCGAATCGAAACTGCCCTTTTGAAATATTTACCTTTCGGTACTCTCCGGCAAAAGGAAAAGTTTTTTCAAAAAGAAATTTATGAATTTGCTTCAAACCTTTAATAGTCCCAACTTCAATTTTGAAAATTTCTTTACTATCCCACAGCTTGGCAGCCTTTCTCTTGGATTCCAATTCTTCGAAAGCTTTGCTTGTTTTTCTCATAACTTTTCTCCTGCAAATTTTTAAGATTATTCTCATTATACATGATATATATTAAATATACTTTTGCATTTGCACAAAAAAGCAAAAACTTGAGTTTGTTTTATAACTCAAGTTTTTTGCTTTTTTCAATGAAATCTGTGGAGGAATTCAATGAGTGTTATTGTTGTTATTAGTATTTATAGTAGACAATACATCTGCTTTGGAAATAATTCCTTTTAGCGTGTTGTCCTTTTCGTCTACTACGGGGATGGGATAATTCGCTTTAGTTGCCAAGTCTATTATCTCACTTATAAGTTTATCTTCCGTAGTAGTAGGTGTATCTGTAATCATCAAATTTGAAATCGATAAATCCTCTCTATTTGCCGTAATAGCATCTACTATATTGATAACTCCTAAAAATTCCATCTTGTCTCCTACTACATAAGCAGAAGACACCTTGTTATTTCTCATCATGGTAATGGCGAAACTAGGCGCATCGCTAATTCTTACGATACTATTTGGCGTAATCATGGCATTTTTCACGGTGATGACCTGAGTTTTGTCTGCGCTATCTATAAACTGCTTCACATAATCGTTTTTAGGATTGGCACTCATGACTTCGGGAGTGTCCACTTGAATGACTTCTCCGTCTTTCATAATCGCCACCTTGTCTCCCAGTTTAAATGCCTCGTCGATATCATGAGTTATAAAAATTATTGTCTGTCCTAACTTTCTTTGGATGCTCAAAAGTTCGAACT
>JAAYEN010000291.1 GCA_012728775.1 Tissierellia bacterium | reverse complement strand
ACTGTGGCTATAAGAGCTGATATCGATGCATTAGCTATGCCAGAAAGCGAAGAAAATCTAAAGGGGAAAAAGAAATACGTCTCAAAAAACGAAGGTGTATGTCACTCTTGCGGACATGATGCTCATATGTCCATGGCTTTGACAACTGCAAAGATTCTTACAGAACTTAAAGACGAACTTACAGGAAAAGTACTGTTTCTCTTTGAAGAAGGTGAAGAAGCTGGAACGGGAATAGAAGCTATGCTGGCAGGAATCAAGGATAAAAATGTCGATGCAGTTTGGGGAATTCACGTAACGTCTTTTATGCCATCAGGGACTATTAACGTAGAAGCTGGACCTAGAATGGCTGGGGTTTCTGGAATTGCCTTTGATATTATCGGCAGGGGCGGACACGGATCTAGGCCAGACTTATCCATCAATCCAGTATTTGCAGCGGCCAATGTATTGACTGCTTTGGGTTCAGCTTGGGCAAACAGACTCGATGTAGAAGAGACAGTTACTTTGGGTATCACTATGATTAATGGTGGAACAGCGAGAAATATCATTCCAGATAAAGTCAGCATCGGCGGATCTTTGAGATTTTTCAATTTGGAAGAAGGAAAACACGCCATTGATGTATTAATGCACACGGTTGAACACACTGCAAAAGCCCATTATTGTGATGTGGAATTCATCTACGACACACCAGTTAACTTCAAAACTTTAAACCCAGTCGTGAATGACGAAGAAGTTTCTCGTATCGCAGAAGAAGCTTTAATGGAAATACTTCCAGAAGGTGCTGTCACTAAGGGCACAAACTGGTATGCATCAGAATCCTTCGGAAGATATTCAGAAGTAGCTCCATCGATATTAACATTTTTAGGAATACAAAACGAAGAAGTAGGCTCAGGAGCAGAACATCATAACGTTCGTTTCGACGTAGATGAAGAAGCTATGAAGATGGGAGTTATCTCTACAGTAAAATTTGTAAATGATTTTTTAAATAAATAAATATTTTAATAAATTACAAGAGTAGGTTGAAATAAAAAATTTTCAACCTACTTTTTCTATGATAAAATATAATTAATTAAATATTATAGGAGGAAAAATGTGAAGGCCAATTATTATGACGACAAATTAAACTCAGAAAAATTATTCAAAGTTTATGATACGAATATTCCTCGAGCAAAACAATATTTAGACGAAGAAATTAAATATGTAAAGAACAGATTGACAGGCAGTGAAAATGTTTTGGAACTAGGTGCAGGTTATGGAAGAATTATAAAAGAATTGGCTCCTAAATGTGCTAGTATCACAGGAATAGATATTTCTAAGGGCAATGTGGAATTGGGATTAGAATATTTAAAAGATTTTCCAAGGGCTAATATGATGGTAATGGACGTGCATAACATGAACTTGGACGAGGAGTTTGACGTAGTTCTGTGCTTGCAAAATGGACTATCCGCCATGAAAGCAAATCTGGATACGATAAAATCTATTATGGATTTGGTAAAGCCAGGAGGCAAAGGATATTTCAGCAGCTACAGCGAAAACTTTTGGGACATCAGACTAGAATGGTTTCAAGAACAAGCTGACAAAGGTCTCCTAGGTGAAATCGACACGGAAAATACAAAAGATGGGGTAATAGTTTGCAAAGACGGATTTCGAGGAATCACTCATTCGGAAGAAGATTTCCAAAAAATAGGGGAAGAATTAGGGTTTCAATTTGAAATTGAGGAAGTAGATGAATCTAGTTTGTTTTTGATTGTAAGTAAGGAATAGTTTTTAATTAAAAAATGAATATAAAACTGTAGACGTGGCATTGTATGCCACTTAAAGCCATGCAACTTCATCTCGTTACGACATATTCAAAATGTTGATTGTAGGGGGTGTATTTCCATGTGTCTCGTTGGTACAAAGACGAATTTGAACTTTATAAAATGTTTAACAGGTTCTATATATTATGCGAAGGCGCAGCCAACTGTCAACTGTTCATTGTTAACTGCAAACTTACCGAAGGTGTCATTTGGAAAATTAGAGAATGGAACTCAAATTTTCCAGGTCGCATAGAGTGCAACCGCTACACCAAACATTACAATCTATCCTTTAATTCTTCCAACTCCCTTTGGAATTCCTTGTGGATCCAAGATGGAAGTGCCCTTAACATTCTTCTACGCTTTCTAGCATTTTCTCTAAGTTTTTCTCTTCGTTTTTCTGAAAGAACCCTTTGCTCAGCTCTTAAACTTTCAATTTTTGCTTTCGTTTCGTCAGCGTCTTTTTGGATTTCAATGGAAGTTTTGGCTAAATTCGCTCCCAGGTCATCGGAAATTTCTTTTAATCTATCGGAGATTTCGTGAAGTCTTTTTAGCTCTTTATTTAGTTTCAAAATAGAATTTGTGCTTATGATTGTATCTACTAAAATGCTACCGCTTCCGATTACTAAGAATATTGTGGTGATAATAGCCGGCAAAAATCCGTAGATTATCTGGATTGTAGGGTGAAGGTAATCCACCACTAACATACATCCGATTCCCCACATAATTGAAAATTGCAAACATATATAACCCTTTAAATTAAAAGGTCTCGTAGAATAATCCCAAAACTTTTGGTGGAATATTTTTTCCAAAAACCAACCCACCAGAAATTCCAAAACAGAGGTGATAGCAACTGAGCCTAAAAATAACAATATCTTGTTGTTTATCAAATCATTCAAACTCATAAGTACAAAAATGCAGCCAAATCCATAAATGGGACAATAAGGTCCACTCAAATATCCCCTATTCACAAATTTACCTGTAGTTAGCGCCGCATAAACCACTTCTGTGCACCAACCCAAGAAGGCATATACCAAAAAATAAAATAAAAATTCCCTAATCATCTTCAACCTTGCTTTCTAAATCATATTTACAAACACTATAGTTAATATAATATCACTACTAAGAAGAAGATTCCAACTTATTTATAGAAACTTTACAATTTATCCCTCATTCCAGATAGAAATACGATATGATATAATATCAATAAATTGCAGAGAAATTTATGGCCAGATTATTCGAATTTATTCGAAGTAATTAAAAGGAATAAGTTATGGAGGATAGGGAATAAGAAAATATCATTGTTTGTCCTATTAATGCAGTAGAAAGAAGGTAGTATATGAATAAAATTATGACCCAAGACCAAAGACTCGATTATCTTGTGGAAGAATTTAAGGCTGATTCTGATGAGTATAAGGATTTGCAAACGCCCAAGGATACTAGGGATAAACAGCGGATATTACAGTCTCTTATGAATATTCGTATGCCAAAACCGATGTCAGATGAAGTGATAAAAGTCCAAGATGATTATCTATCTGCTTGTACTGAAGAAAAAAGAATAGTACAACTTTCAGATATTCCAATTATTAGGAATAATATTTCTATTTGGCAAGGCGATATTACAAGACTTGCAGTAGATGCCATTGTAAATGCAGCAAATTCCCAAATGCTTGGTTGCTTTATACCGATGCACACCTGCATTGATAACTGCATTCACACATATGCAGGGATACAGCTTAGAGAGGAATGTAACACTCAGATGGAAGAGCTGAGGATAAAATATGGGAAGAATTATGAGCAGCCTACAGCAAATCCCATGCTTACAGATGCCTATAATCTTCCAGCTAAGAAAGTAATCCATATAGTGGGTCCTATTGTAAACAGTCATTTGACGCCAGAATTGGAAAAGAATTTGGCTGATTGCTATTGGAATACTCTGGATATGTGCCTAGAGAAGGGATTGAAAAGCGTAGCATTTTGTTGTATCTCCACAGGGGTATACAATTTTCCTAACAAAAGAGCGGCGGAGATTGCCATTGATACAGTGGAAAAATGGATTTCAAATCATCCGGATGTAATGGAAAGAATAATTTTTAATGTTTTCAAGGACGAGGATAAGAGATATTATGAAGAATTATTATGATAAGCCCAATGGATATCAAGAGACAATTCAAAAAGGTTTAGATTCAGTGAGATCTTTTAGCAGGAACATATCATCTGGAAAAGGAACAAGAGCAGAACAGATACATCGATTGAAAAATGAGATTGAAAATGCAGATGCCATTGTAGTTGGTGCTGGTGCAGGACTTTCTACTTCTGCCGGTCTGACATATAGCGGTGAACGATTTGAAAAATACTTCTTCGATTTTGCAAAGGAGTATGGAATCCAAGATATGTATTCTGGTGGATTTTATCCTTTTCCTAAAGAGGAGATACGCTGGGCTTGGTGGGCAAGGCATATCTATTACAATCGATATATTGATGCACCTAAACCTGTTTATGAAAAGCTATATGATTTGATTAAGGATAAAAATTATTTTGTTATCACTACAAATGTTGACCATATGTTCCAGAGATCTGGTTTTGATAAGAAGAGATTATTTTATACCCAAGGAGACTACGGTCTGTTTCAGAGCGTGAATCCGTCTATTCAGAAAACCTACGACAATGAAGAGTGGGTGATGATGGCAATGGAGGCCCAAGGTTTTGAAAAAGATTCTGACGGAGTCTATCAAGTACCTGAAAATGGAAAAGTTTCTATGAGAATTCCGACAGAGTTGATTCCCAAATGCCCAGATGATGGCTCAGATTTGACGACAAATCTTCGTGCAGATAATTCCTTTGTCGAGGACGAAGGCTGGCATAATGCATCTGCTGCATATTCTGATTTTCTTAGAATACATGAAAATATGCGTGTGTTATTCTTGGAATTGGGTGTAGGTGTGAACACTCCTGTGATTATAAAATATCCCTTTTGGCATATGACGAAGACAAATGAGAAATCCGTATATGCCTGTATTAATTATGGAGAAGCCTTTTGTCCAGGAGAAATAGAAGATAGAAGCATCTGTATAGATGGAGATATTGGAGAGATTTTAGATAAGATAAAAGAATGATAATTTGAAATTGTGTTGGAGGGAAATTATTGATTGAAATCAAAGAAATATCTTTTGAAAATGTACAAGATTTTTGGAAGGAACATATTCGATATCTTATAGAAGATGAAATTATATCGAAACAAGAAGATATTGATTATTTTTCTGGCTCAGAATATCGTGGCATAATAGAAAATCATATGAACAGTAGTATTGATAAGTTACATATGGTCTGGTTCGTAAGAGATAACATAAGGATAGGAGCAGTTCAGTATAAGATTTATCAAAGCGAAGACGGGGAATGCTTTATATTGGATTATTGGGTATTTCCGCAATTTAGGGGTAATAATACAGGGCGTAATTGTTTTTATGCACTTGTGGATCACACGAAAGCTGATGGCGCAATTTATTATAAACTAAATGCTCGCAAGGAAGACTCAATACGTTTTTGGAAATCATTAGGATTTGTTGAAAATGGCAAGGACGAATTTGACAGTCCCTTGTTTATAAAAGTATATGATAATGAAAAATAAACCAGATTTTACGGAGGTAAAATATGTGGATGGCATTTGGAATTAGCGCAATCATTACAGCAATACTGAATGTAGTTTTTGCAATGAATGGAAAAACAAATAAGTGGTTTGGGTTTTTAAGCTTATCATTAACATTGTTGACTGTATGTGCTTTCTATAGTGATGCTGCCAGCAGAGTTATTAGCGAAGATTGGAGTGGTCTAATGGACATATTGCCTTCAACAGCAAAGGCATTGTGGGTTTGTAGCGTCGCTTCTATTTTAATTAACGGTTTTGCATTAGTAATTAAGAGTAGCAAATAATTTGCGGCGATGAAGAAATAAAAATAAGGGAATGCACTACACAGTATAGTTTTAAAGTAAATCAAAAAACATATAATTTAGGGGGAAATAAAAATGAAGACATTAATTATTAACACACATCCGGAATACGAAAGTAATGACAATTTTTCACAAAAGTTGATGGATATGTTTGTAGAGAAGTATAACGAAAAGTTTGGTCCAGAAGGTCTTGAAGTAATCGATTTGTATGAAGAGGAAATTCCAAGAATCAGTAAAGATATGTTAGATATGTGGAATGCACAGAGAACAAAATCACCAATGACAGATTCTCAGAAAAAAATAGAGAAAAGACAAAATGAAATTCTGTAGCAATTCAAAGCATCTCATCGTATCGTCATAGTAGCACCGACACATAACTTTAATATAACTTCAAAGATGAAAGATTATATGGACAATATCCTCATCGCTAGACAGACATTCAGATATACTTCAAATGGTTCTGTGGGCATGATGACGGACGATTACCGTGTGATGTTACTGGCGGCGAGTGGCTCAATATATACAAACGATGACAGATATACACCTCTTGAGTTCCAACATTATTATTTAAAGGAAACTTTCTGCGAGATAATGGGATTCGACTCATTTCAAATAGTCCGCGCCCAAGGTACATCTGTAAGACCTGAGGATGAAATTATGACAGGTGCCGAAGAAGATATGAATTTAGAATTTGAAAAGTTTTATAACTAAATAAATACTAAAACTTATGATCACAAATCCCAATGGAAGAGTATTTGAAAAACTAAAAGAACTACTGGGATAGTTCTTAGATTCTTGTAATGGACTATTCCATATGATAAAATGAATATATTAATAACATTTCAAGTTTGCATACATGCAAATAAAAGGGAAGCAGGTTAAAATCCTGCGCGGTGCCGCCGCCGTAACATTGTCATCAATGAAGCCGGAATACTTGCTTGAAATCGAACTTTCGTCTACGTTGCATGGAGGGAGTATTTTCTCAAAAGTGAAAGTTTGGTTAAGTAGGATAATTGTTATTCTACTTTTTTTGTGTTTAGATATGAGGGGTAAAAATGAAAATAGGAATAGTGGGAATCAATCACAATCTCGCGCCCATAGATGTGCGGGAGCATTTCAATATGACGGAGTCTCTTAGAATAGAGGCTTCAAATTTGCTACTTTCAAAATTAAACGAAGTGGCCATACTTTCTACTTGCAATAGAAATGAGATTTACTTTTCCCATGAAGATGAAGTCATGGGGATAGAAGAAATCGTAAAATTTTATCAAGACTTCTTTGAATTTCCCGATGTGGAAAAATATATATTTAAAAAATCCGGCAAAGACGCTGTAGAACATTTATTTACAGTGGCAGGTGGACTGGATTCTATCGTAATCGGCGAGGACCAAATTCTCCACCAGATTAAGGAGACTCTCCAATTTTCCATGGAATTAAAATTCAGCCAAAAGGTTTTGAATAGACTATTTATGGACGCTCTTTCTGTTGGGAAAAAAATTCGTGGAAATTTAAAAATATCTGAAGTTCCTTTGTCCACCAGCTATATTGGCGTAAATCTTTTAAAAGAAAAAATGAATGGATTTGAAAATAAATCTGCTATGATAATCGGCGCAGGGGAGATTGGACTTTTGGCTTTGAAATATCTTTACGAATCGGAGCTTGAAAAAATTTACATCTCTAATAGATCCACAGACAGAGTTCAAGAAATATTAATCGAATTTCCAAATCTAATACCTATTTCATATGGCGAACGCTACGAGATTTTAAATCAAGTGGATATGCTTTTGACTGCCACAGCTGCACCTCACAGCATTATAGAATACAAGGATTTTCTAAAACCCATTAAGCCACTTTACGTCATGGACTTGGGGCTTCCTAGGGACGTGGAAGGATCCATTTCTGAAATTGAGAACGTAAACATCTATCATCTAGATGACCTAAAGGAAATCTCAGAAGAAAACTTTCAAAAGCGAAGGGATTTAGCCATGAAGGCCTTGGATTTTGTGAAGGAAGATGTGGAGAAATTTTTGCTTTGGTTAAATAAAATAAAGGTGGATCCGTATTTAGGTTCCATAAACGAAAGATGCAAAGATATAAAGGCTGACAGTATGGAATATCTCAATCGAAAATTGGACTTAGATTCTCGCGAGAAAAAAATCGTGGACAAGGTATTATCCTACGCTCTCAATAGATTCACCAGGGATTTGAAGATCAATTTAAAAGAAGCTGAAAGCTCTAAAGCAGATGAGTACAAAGAGATAATAGCCAAGCTCATGGAGCTGGAGGTGTGAAATGCGCTACCCTATGATGGTGGATTTAAGTGAAAAAATCGTAAAGATAATAGGCGGCGGCGAAGTGGCAAGGCGAAAGGGACTAGCCCTTAGAGATTATTGCAATCATCTATATGTCATAGGGCCTGAGATACACAGAGATTTGGAATTTGCTAATTGCATTTACAGTGACGAACCTGAAAAATATCTTGAAGATGCAGATTTTGTAATAATTTGCACCAATAACGAAAGTGTAAATAAGAAATTAGCAGCTGCTTGTAAGGACAAAAACATTTGGTATCTTTTGGGAAGTGATGAAAAAAATTCTGAGGTAATATTTCCAGCGGTTTTGGACATGGGAGATTTGCAGTTTTGTATCACCACAAATGGAGCATATCCGGCTTTGGCTAGAAAAATCAAAGAAGAATTAATCGAAAAATATGATAAATACGACAGGGAATTTATTGAAGAGTTGAAAAAATTTAGAAAAATTGTCATAGATAATAATCTAGACAGACAGCTTTTATATGACGTTTTGGACTTGAATTTGGAAGAATTAAAAGAATATATAGGACGATATAAATGAAAATAAAAATAGGAACAAGAGGAAGCAATCTTGCCCTCACCCAGACCAATATGGTGGCGGATTCCATAAAAGAAAAATTTCCCCATGTGGAAGTGGAGATTAAAATCATAAAAACCACAGGAGATATCAGACGAGACGTGCCAATTGGACAAATCGGAGGCAAGGAGATTTTCGTAAAGGAAATCGAATCGGCTCTATTAAATGGGGACATCGATTTAGCGATTCACAGCATGAAGGACATGCCAGGAGAACTACCCAAGGGTTTGAAACTAAGTGCCACACCTAAGAGAGAAGACTGCCGAGACGTTTTGGTTCTAAAAGAATCTGGCAATTTAGAAGAATTAAAAATTGGAGCGAAAATCGCCACAGGTAGTAAGAGAAGAGCATTTCAACTGAAATCCCTTCGAAAGGATTTGGAAATTCTACCCATTCGTGGAAACGTAGAGACTAGAATTGGAAAAATAGAATCTGAAAATCTAGACGGTGTAGTTTTAGCAGCTGCGGGGATCCACAGGCTAGGACTTGAGCCTGAAAATATGGCGTACTTAGAGATTGAAGACTTCTTGCCATCACCTACCCAGGGGATTTTGGCTCTGGAAATTAGAGAAGAAGACGACACCCTCCACGATATGCTTATGGAACTCAACGACGAAAAAACTTATATTCAATCCCAAAACGAAAGGGAATTTTTAAAAGCCGTAGGAGGTTCTTGTAAAGTGCCTGTTGGGGCTTATTGTCATGTGGAAGAAGATAAAATTATCTTAAAGGGAATGTTAGGCTCAGAAGATGGAAATCAACTAATCAAGATGGAAATATCAGGCACAAAGGATGAGAATCTTGGAAAGATCCTAGGCGAAAAAATGCTAAAGATATTGTCATCAAAGGTCTATCTAGTAGGGGCAGGACCTGGAGACGAGGATTTAATAACCTTAAAGGGAAAAAGATGTATCGAAGAAGCAGATGTCATAATTTACGATAGACTTGCCAGCAAAAATCTTTTAAACTTTGCAAAGGAAAACGCAGAGCTGATTTACGCAGGGAAAATTTCTGCCAATCACACCATGACCCAAGATGAAATAAATGAATTATTATACGAAAAAGCCAGGGAGGGAAAAATCGTCACGAGACTTAAAGGTGGCGACCCGTACGTATTCGGCCGAGGTGGAGAAGAATTTGAATATCTAATGGACAGAGGAGTTCACGTGGAGGCAGTTCCAGGAATTACATCTGCCATCGGCGGACTTGCCTATGCAGGAATTCCCATCACCCACAGGGGAATCGCCACGTCCTTTCACGTAATCACCGGACACACCCAAGATGACGACGAATTGGATTACGAAACACTGTCTAGGCTAGATGGAACTTTGGTATTTTTAATGGGACTTAAAAATTTGGAGAAGATTACCCAAGGACTTTTGGATAATGGCAGAGGAAAAAATACACCAGTAGCTGTAATAAACTGGGCGTCTACTTCAAAACAAAAAACTATCGTAGGCAATTTGGAAAATATCTGCGAACTTTCTAGAAAAGCAAAACTAAAATCACCATGTCTTATAGTCGTAGGAGAAGTTGTGAATTTAAGAGAAAAATTAAACTTCTTCGAGAAACTTCCGCTATTTGGGGAGAATATAGTTTTGACTAGAGAAGGAAAAAATGTACAGTCTACCAAGGAAAAGTTTCATAAATTAGGAGCCAATGTCATCACACTTCCTATGATAGAAACGGTGGAACTGGAAATCTCAGAAGAAATTTTCGAAAATGTAAATTCTTTTGACTATATATTTTTCACCAGCGTAAATGGCGTAAATTATTTCTTTGAACAGTTTTTAAAACATAAGGACATTAGGGATTTAAAGGACGTGAAGTTTTGTGCCCTAGGCATCAAGACTAAAATCGCAATAGAAAAATTTGGAATAAGAGTAGACATCATGCCTGAAAAATTCGCAGGAGAAGATGGGATTAAGGCTTTAGAAAAAGTTTTAAAAAAGACGGACAAGCTTTTAGTTCCTAGGGCGAAAATGGGCAGAGCTGAGATAGTAGATAGCTTAAAGGATTTGGCAGAGGTAACTGAGCTTAAAATCTACGACACCATTTCTACATCTACAGAAATCGAAAGCGCATTGGAAGAATACGAAGATTACTCCTTGGTATTTACAAGTGCATCCACCTTTAACAATTTTTATAAAGGCGTGGAGGACAAGAGTGGAATTTTTTCAAAAGCAAAAATCATTTCCATTGGCCCAATTACCACTGCTGCCATTGAAAAAGCTGGACTTACAGTAGACATAGAAGCGAAAGAATATACGATTGAGGGAATTATCGAGGGAATTTTGGAGGAGAAAAATGTTTAATAGAACTAGAAGACTGAGACGAAATCTAGCAGTCAGGGATATGGTGGCGGAGACCAGTCTTTCGGTGAAGGATTTAATTTATCCACTTTTTATTATCGAAGGAGAAAATATCAAAGAAGAAATATCTTCCATGCCTGGGGTTTTTCGTTACTCTGTGGATAGAGTTAAAGAAGAGATTCAAGAGTTAGTGGAGCTGGGAATAGACAGCATACTTCTCTTTGGAATACCAGAGCACAAGGACGAATGCGGCAGCGAAGGATTTTCAGATGAGGGCATAATTCAAAAGGCCATTAGAAAAATAAAATCAGACTTTCCAGAGATTTATATCGTCACAGACGTGTGCATGTGCGAATACACCAGCCACGGCCACTGCGGAATCCTAGACGAAGAAGGATATGTGAAAAACGACGAGACTTTGGAATATTTAGGAAAAATTTCCCTATCCCACGCGAAAGCTGGGGCAGATATGATAGCCCCATCGGACATGATGGACGGAAGAATCGGCGTAATTAGAAGAGTTTTGGACGAAAATGGATTTGAAAATATTCCGATTATGGCATACAGTGCAAAATATTCTTCTAACTTCTACGGACCCTTTAGAGATGCGGCGGACTCAGCGCCAGCCTTTGGAGATAGAAAAACTTACCAAATGGATTATAGAAATTCCGACGAAGCAATTCGCGAAATGGAAATCGACATAGAAGAAGGCGCAGATATAATTATGGTGAAGCCAGCCCTTTCTTACTTGGATATTATAAGACGTGCAAAGGACAATTTTATCACGCCAATCGCAGCATATAACGTCAGCGGAGAATACTCTATGCTATTAAATGCAGTGGCAGCAGGACTTTTGGACGAAAATGTAATTATGGAAAGCATGATGTCCATCAAAAGAGCAGGAGCAAAAATAATAATCACTTATTTTGCAAAGGATATCGCCAAAAAGTTGGAGGGTAGATAATGAAATTTGAAAAATCTAAAAGCATTTACGACGAAGCTGTAAAATATATTCCCGGAGGAGTCAACAGCCCAGTACGAGCGTTTAAATCTGTAGACACCACTCCTGTGATGATAAAATCCGCAAAGGGTACAAAGCTAATTGACGAAGATGAAAATGAATACATCGACTTTATCGGCTCATGGGGTCCAGCAATTTTTGGACATTCCAACGAAGAACTTCTATCTGGAATAGACGAGCATTTGCAAAATGGACTCACCTACGGACTGCCTACGGGTATCGAAGTGGAAATGGCGAAGATGATGGTGGATGCTTATCCAGCTATCGACATGGTGAGAATGGTAAATTCAGGAACAGAAGCCACAATGAGCGCAATTAGAGTAGCGAGGGGATATACCAATCGAAAAAAGATTGTAAAATTTGAAGGTTGCTATCACGGCCATTCGGATTCTCTTTTGGTAAAATCCGGATCAGGCACCATAACTTACGGAGTGCCCACGTCTTTAGGAGTTCCAGAAGAAATCGTCGCCAATACTATCGTAGCTAGGTATAACGATATAGAAGAAATAAAAAGTATCTTTGCAGATGAAGGCGAAGAGATTGCCTGCATAATTGTAGAGCCAATTGCAGGAAATATGGGACTTGTGCCAGGGAAATTAGAATTTTTACAAACCCTTAGAGACCTTTGTACAGAATATGGCGCAGTTTTAATCTTTGACGAAGTCATTACAGGATTTAGAATCGCATACGGTGGAGCGGCAGAAGTTTTCGGAATCCAACCAGACATGGCATGCTTTGGGAAAATTATCGGCGGCGGATTTCCAGTAGGCGCATACGGAGCCAAGAGAGAAATTATGGAAATGGTATCGCCATTGGGAGGAGT
>JAAYEN010000264.1 GCA_012728775.1 Tissierellia bacterium | reverse complement strand
TTTGGTAACGGAAACATTTTTACCTTCTACAGATGGTGTAGTAACTAGATTGACCAATGCTGTAGATTATATGGTGGGAAATGGACATGAAGTTATTATTATTTGTCCTGATATAGAAGGAATTGAAGAAGAGTATAATGGCGCTAAAATATATCCTATGCCAGCTTTTACATTTTTCTTCTATACCCAAAGAGCTTGGTCATTGCCTAGCCTTAAAATAAAAGATATTTTCGAAGAGTTTCAACCTGACATAGTCCACTCTGTCAATCCTATAAGCTTGGCAGCTAGTGGAGTTCACTATGCTAAGAAGTTAAACATTCCTTTAATTTGTAGTTTTCATACCAACACGCCTAAGTATTTAGACCATTATAATTTTTCATTTTTAAAGCCACATATATGGAGTTTTTTAAGAGACTTGCATAATAGTGCGAAAATAAATTTGGTTACGTCTGAGGCAATGTACAATTTGCTGGAGGAAAATGGAATAGAAGGATTGCGTGTTTTGCCCATAGGTGTGGATACGATAAATAGAAATGAAAGATTTTATTCCGAGAAAATGAGAATTAAGTTAACTGATGGTGAAGTGGATAAAATCTTGTTAATCTTTGTCGGAAGATTAGCCCCTGAAAAAGAAATTGAATCTTTGAAGGAGTTAATGGAATCGAGAGACGATATCAGACTTGCTATTATAGGTGATGGACCATCTCGAACTGATTTAGAAGAGTTATTTAAAGATACTAATACAGTATTTACAGGGTTTTTAAAAGGAGAAGAACTTTCAGAAGCTTATGCTAGTGGGGATGCATTTATTTTTCCATCCGTAAGTGAGACCCTAGGATTAGTAATTACTGAATCCATGGCATCAGGAACGCCAGTAATTGCTGCATATAGTGAGCCTACAATAGAGCAAATTAAAGATAGGGAGAATGGACTCATTTATCAGAAAAATTCTTTATCTAGTTTAAATGCTTGTATAGATTCGTTAAAAGATTTGGAATTATACGAAAAAATAAAAACTAATGGAAGAAAATATTCCGAAAGTTTTTCTTGGGAAAATGCTTCAAGGGCGATGTTAAATGCCTATGAAGAAACATTAGAGATAAATAATAAATAGCCACGATTGCACGTGGCTATAATTTTTTTAACTTATTCCATTTTATTTTCATTTTCATCTTCTGGGTTTATACCATATTCTCTTCTGCCTTTTGGAGGCCTTGGAGTTTTAGGGATTCGATTTTTAAAAAACTTTCTGTATATTATTCTTCCTACAAAATACACTATAGCAATAAATATTGCTAAAAGAACTAAGCTAGGCGCAGCGTAGACAATTCCTATTATTAATTCTTGTAACCCATATACAAAATTATCTATGGATTCTACAAAGGCTGTAGACAATCTATCTCCAAAAGGAGGTCTTGTGTAAGTGCTAACTACTGAAGAAATTTCTCGAATAGATAAATTAATAGTCGTATAGTCAATTTTAGAATCCATTGAGCGAAGGGAACCTTCAATTTGTTCTATTTCTAAAATTGTATTAGTAATTTCATTCTCTAGTTTTAGAAGTTCTTCTAATTCTGGTTGCTCAGCTTGTAGAGCGTTCAGTCTTTCTAACTTTTCTCGTAAAGTCTTAAGCCTTAATTCTGTATCAGTATATC
>JAAYEN010000188.1 GCA_012728775.1 Tissierellia bacterium | reverse complement strand
TCTGAAGTTCCAATGTTTTATAAGTATGGGGACATTTTTGTTTCAGCTTCCCAAAGCGAAACACAAGGCCTAACATATATAGAAGCTATGTCAAATGGACTGCCTCAAGTATGTAAATTTGATGAGTGTTTAGAAAATGTTTTAATAGAGGGTGAAAATGGGTATTTTTTTGAAAGTGGCATAGATTTCAAAGAAAAGATATTGAAAATTTTGTACAATGAAAATTTATATGAAGAAATGTCTACAAAAGCTTTGGAAAAAAGTAAGCATTTCAGCAAAGAAGTATTTGCGCATAGTGTTTTAAATTTATACAAATTAGCCACTACTATGCATAGAAATAAACCAAAAATCATTGATTTAAAAACTGATGAAATATGGAGAATTTTTAACTTTAGAAAACATATGAAAAGAATTAGAAGGTTATTTTAAAATATAAAATAATGGAGGTAATTGATGGATAACTTTGAAAGAAAACTAGATGAGTATGCTCGACTAATTGTAAATTTTGGTGCTAACGTTCAAAAGGGAAAGCCAGTTAGAATATCAGCCCCAATTGAAGCCCAAAACTTTGTTAGAAAACTTGTAAAATATTCTTATGAAAAAGAAGCAAGTGAGGTAATCGTTAAATGGACTGATGAATATGTTACTAAAGCCAGGTTAGTTAATGCTGATGAAGAAGTATTAAAGACAGTACATGATTTTTTAGTCGAAGAATTGGAATACTATTACGAACAAGGTGTTACTGTTATAAATGTATACTCTGAAGACCCTGAACTTTTAAAGGATGTTGATTCCAATAGGATAAAAATGGCAAATGAGGCTAGATTAAAAGCTACTAAGCATCTTATGAAGTACACTATGAATGATATCGTATCATGGCTTGTAGTCTCTATTCCTACTGTAGATTGGGCTAAAAAAGTATTTCCTAATGACACAGGTGAAGAAGCTGTAAAAAAACTTTGGAATGATATTTTCTCATTTGTTAGAGTCACAGATGATGGCGATGCAGTGAATGAATGGGAAAAACATTTAGCTACTCTTAACAGAAGAGCAAAAATATTAAATGAAAAACAATTTAAAAAATTAATTTATAAATCGGATAATGGTACAAATTTAGAAGTAGGTTTACCTGAAGGCCATATATGGGGCGAAGCATTTTCTACAAATGCTCAAGGCGTAAAATTCATTCCAAATATGCCTACAGAAGAAATTTTCACAGCACCAGATAGGAATAATATCAATGGTAAGTTAAAATCTACGTTACCATTAAGTTATAATGGCGTTTTAATAGATGGTATGGAATTTGATTTTAAAGACGGAAAAGTAATAAACTATTCATCAGAAACAGGAGAAGAAAGTTTAAAAATGCTTTTAGAAATGGATGAAGGTGCAAAATATCTAGGTGAGGTAGCTTTAGTTCCTCATGATTCACCAATATCAAATGCTAACAGAATTTACTTCAATACACTATTTGATGAAAATGCAAGTTGCCATTTTGCTTTTGGTAAAGCATATCCAACTACAATAAAAAATGGCGAGAATTTAACTGATGAAGAATTGTTAGAAGCTGGAATCAATGATTCTATGGTTCATGAAGATTTTATGGTAGGAAGCGACAGCTTATCCATCATTGGGGTACAAGAAGATGGTTCAGAATTTGTAATATTTGAAAAAGGTAATTTTGTATTTTAAATAAAAATCTCTCCAAGTAAATCTAGGAGAGATTTTCCAATTATTTTTGATGACTTTTATAAATTTCCGTAATATATTCTATTGTTTCATCTTTAAACTCATCAATTCCCAAAGCTCTATCTATCGTTGCTTTTATAAAACCTATTTTCGAACCCACATCATATCGCTTACCAGTAAAAATTTTTCCAAAAACCTTCTCTCTAGTAGATAAGTTCATCAATGCATCTGTTAATTGAATTTCATTATCCTTTCCGGGATTTTGTTTTTCAAGTAATTGAAATATATTAGGCGATATAACATATCTTCCTAAGATTGCATAATTTGTAGGAGCGCATCCTATATCAGGCTTTTCAATCATAGATTTAACATCAAAGATATCATTTTCAATTTTTTCACCTTCAATAATTCCATATTTATTTACAAATTCTGGAAATACCTCTTGAATACCTAAAATTGTAGAGCTATATTTATAATGCGCATCAATTAATTGGGATATTGCAGGAGGTTCTCCTACTACGATATCGTCACCTAGTAATACTGCAAAATAATCATCACCGACAAAATTTTTAGCTAAACTAATAGCGTGTCCTAAACCTTTTGGAGAATCTTGTCTAATATAATAAATATTCGCTAAGTTTTCTGTAGATCTAATTAAATCAATATCATCTAATTTATTCTTAGATTTTAAATGTTCTTCTAACTCTAGGTTAGTATCAAAATGATTAATTATCGATTCCTTGTCTCGACTTATTATTATTAAAATATCAGTAATCCCTGCATTAACAGCCTCTTCGACTATAAATTGTAAGGTAGGCTTATCTATAATAGGTAACATTTCTTTGGGTATAGATTTAGTAGCTGGTAAAAATCTAGTTCCATAACCAGCTGCTGGAATTACAGCTTTTGTAATCTTTTTCATAGCTATTTTTTCAAAGAATAATTTTTTGCTAAATTGTAAAGAGTTTTAACATGTACTCCAGTTGCTCCTTTTGGGTATGCTCCGTATTCTTTCGAAAAGTATGCAGTACCAGCTATATCCATATGAACCCAGTCTATATCTTTTACAAATTCTCCGATAAATTGTCCTCCTGTTATTGTACCAGCTTGTCTTCCTCCTGTATTTAAATAATCACCAACTTCAGATTTAAATAATTCTTTAAAGGAAGGATCATTAGGAAGTTTCCAAATTTTTTCATTTGATTTATTAGCTGCATCTTGAATTGCATCGAAAGCTTTTTCACTATTCGATATAACTCCAGTATATCTTTCTCCCAAAGCTATCACACAAGCACCAGTAAGAGTAGCTATATCTACCAATATTTCAGGATTATATTTATCTGCAGCATAATAGACTGCATCAGCAAGTGTAACTCTACCTTCGGCATCGGTATTATCGATTTCAATTTTCTTTCCACTTAAAGAATTAATTATATCACCTGGTTTATATGATTTACCAGAAATTAAGTTTTCGCAAGCGGCAACAACGCCAACTACATTCACGCTTAAATTATTTTTTGCAATTGCACTTAAAGCTCCCATTACAATTGCCGATCCTGACATATCAGAATTCATTGTAGACATTCCATCCGTTGGCTTGATAGAATATCCTCCTGAGTCATATGTTAATCCTTTTCCTACAAATGCAAGAGGTTTTTCATCTCCACCTTTTAAATATTCCATAACAATAAATCTAGGATCATTATCTGAACCCTTCGAAACTTCTAAAAATGCCTTTAATCCAAGTTCTTCTATCTGGCTTTTATCATAAACTTTGACATTTACACCTAAATTCGAAAGTTCTTCTACTGCTTTTTCTGCCAATGTTTCCGGATATATTGTATTTGATCTCATATTTATTAAATCTCTAGAAAAAAATTGAGAATTTAGAATTTTTTCCAATTCATTTATTCTTTCATTAATATCATCAATATTATCATTGCTAATGTTAAAATATATATCTTCTAAATGTCTTTCTTCTTTTTCATTTTTATAAAAATCAAAAGAATATGTGGATAGAATTATTCCTTCAACTGCGGCAAGAATAAATTCAGAATTTTCTAATTCCTCTAATGCTTTCGATGAAAATGTAATTTCTTTTACGTCTTTATCCATAAGATATTTTCCTAGTTTATAAATTGCGTTAGTAAACTTTTCTAAGTTAAATTCTTCTTTTTTTCCAAGACCTAGTACAATTTTTTTTTCGTTTTCTACAGGGTAAACTTCTCCTAATTTCCCTTTAAAAAAGATAAAATCCGATTGGTTTTTATCTTCAAAGAAAAAATCAACCATTAATCCATTTTTTTCATTAAAATGAAACTTCATCAATAACTACCTCCATAATTTTTCTTATAATCATAATAACATATAATCAAAAAAATTTGCTAAAATGTATCTAATATACTAATATTTATTAAAAAGGGGAGATAATAAAATGGAATATATACCAACAAGATCTGACGCAGAAGAATTATTTTTAAAATTTAATGAATCAGAAGCTTTATATAAACACGCTAAACAAGTAGAGGTTGTTATGAAGTATTTTGCAAACAAGTTTGAAGAAGATGAAGAAAAATGGAGAATCATCGGTTTTTTACATGATTTGGATTATGAAAAATATCCTGAAGAACACTGTAAGAAGACTGAGGAAATATTAAAAGAAAATGATTACCCAGAAGAGTATATAAATGCTATGATTTCCCATGGATATGGAATATGCAGTGAAATAGAACCAAAAAGTCAAATGGAAAAAATTTTATTTGCAATTGATGAATTGACAGGGTTAATAAATGCTGCGTGTTTAATGAGACCTTCCCAATCGGTTTTAGATTTAAAAATAAGTTCTTTAAATAAAAAATTTAAAGATAAAAAATTTGCAGCAGGCGTGGATAGAGATATTATTTTAAAAGGTGCTGAAATGCTTGGGTGGACTAAGGAGCAGCTTTTTGAAGAAACTATTTTAGCTTTACAAGAAAATGCAGATGAAGCATATTTGAGGGGTAATATGTGAAAAGTTTGTGACTTTACATACTCTTTACAATTTATAAATATCAAATTAATATTCATGTCATATTCTACTCTATGAAATGAATAATGAAATTCTAGGAGGAATTTGCAACATGAATTTAAGAAAAATCGCATCATTATTGATGCTAGTAGTACTGGTATTTGGTTTAGTAGCATGTAACAATGAACAAAAACCAGCTGAAACACCAGCTGAAGAAACAGTTGAAACAAGGGAAGAATCAACAGAAACAGTTGAAGAACCTGCAGAAGAATCAAACTTTGATACATCTGCATCAATTGATGTTATTTCTAGAGAAGACGGTTCTGGAACAAGAGGAGCTTTTGTAGAAATAACTGGAGTAGAATCTGACGGAAATGATAATACATCTGTTGGAGCGATTATTCAAAACTCTACAAACGGAGTTATGACTACAGTTTCTGGAGATGAAGTTGGAATAGGATATATTTCACTAGGATCTTTAAATGACACTGTAAAAGCAATCCAAGTTGAAGGTGTAGATGCTACAGCTGACAATGTCAAATCTGGAACTTATCCAGTAGCAAGACCATTTAATGTAGCATGGAAAGAAGATTCAATTGGAGAAATTGGACAAGATTTAATGAAATTTATTCATAGCCCAGAGGGACAAGCTGTTGTTGAAGAATCTGGATTTGTTTCTGCTGGAGTAGAAGAAGATTATGAACCAGCTGGACTTAGTGGACAAATTACCGTAGGTGGTTCTACTTCAGTTACTCCAGTAATGGAAAAATTAGTAGAAGCTTATACAGTTCACAACCCTGATGTTCAAGTTGATATTCAATCCACAGGATCATCAGCAGGTATGACAGCTGCAATGGAAGGACAAGCAAATATAGGTATGGCATCTAGAGAACTTAAAGATGAAGAGGCAGCAGCTCTTGAGTCATCAGTAATTGCTATAGATGGTATAGCAGTAATAGTTCATAATGACAACCCGCTTGAAACTCTTACAATGGATGAAATTCAAAAAATCTTCATTGGCGAGATAACTACTTGGAATGAAGTAATTAAGTAATAGGATTAATCTTAAAGCCTAGGCGGATACGCTTGGGCTTTATTAGAATTTGGAGAAAATATGAAAAAAAATAAATATATTTTAGAAAGCATAATGAAATATGTCTTTTTGGTTTCTGCCCTTATATCTGTACTAAGTATTATTCTTATATGTGTTTTCATCTTCCAAGGTGGTGTACCTTTTATGCTTGATTACGGAATAGGTAAGTTTGTATTTGGAACTGTTTGGAGACCTGGAGATAAAGTACCACAATTTGGAGTGCTACCAATGATTTGGGGCTCAGTATATACTACTATACTGGCGGTAATTGGAGGTATTCCTATTGGAATATTGACAGCTAGCTATCTTGCGAAAAGTGCTAATAAAAAATTATATAAATTCTTAAAACCTCTTTTAAACTTGATGGCAGGAATCCCATCCATTGTTTATGGTTTTTTTGCATTACAAGTTATAGTACCATTAATTAAAAGATTGGTGGGCGGACAAGGATTAAGTATTTTAGCTGCTTCATCTTTATTAGCCATTATGATTTTACCAACTATTATTTCTTTATCAGAAGCTGCGATTAGAGCTGTACCTAAAGCTTACTACGAAGGGAGTCTGGCTCTTGGTGCGTCCCATGAAAGAAGCATGTATAAAGTTATTATTCCTGCAGCAAAGTCTGGTATTTTTGCATCAGTAGTTTTAGGAATAGGAAGAGCAATAGGAGAAACTATGGCTGTTGTATTAGTAGCGGGTGGACAACCTTGGTTAACGGCAGACGTTACTAAAGGAATAAGAACTTTAACTATGAATGTAGTTTTAGAGATGGCATACGCTCATGGTGCGCATAGAGAAGCGTTAATTGCTAGTGCTGTTTTATTATTTATATTTATTTTATTAATAAACTTTGCTCTATATATTTTTAAGAAGAGGAGTTCATTATAATGCAAGGGAATAATATTAAAAGAGATACTGGTAGCACTATATTTTATATATTAATGAGACTTGCAACTATTTTTACCTTTTCGGTATTATTTTTCTTAATTGGATATATATTACTAAGAGGGGTTTCTAGTTTGAGTCCAAGTATTTTTGAGTGGAAATATACTACACAAAATGTATCTATGACACCAGCTATTGTTACAACAGTAATAATTGTAGGTCTATCTATTCTAATTGCTGCCCCTATAGGCGTTTTTACTGGTTTCTATTTAGTAGAATATGCTACCAAAGGTAGTAAAATAGTTGAGTTAATTAGGATATCTTCTGAGACTTTGGCTGCTATACCATCTATAGTTTATGGATTATTTGGAATGTTATTTTTTGGTATTTTTTTAGAATTTGGTTATTCTATAATTTCGGGAGTTTTGACAGTTTCAATAATGATATTACCTTTGATTATTAGATCTACTGAAGAAGCTTTGATATCAGTAAATGATTCCTTAAGAAATGGAAGCTTTGCTTTAGGAGCAGGAAAATTAAGGACTATTTTTAAAGTAGTTTTACCAACGGCTATGCCTGGTGTAGTATCTGGTGTGATTTTGGCAATCGGAAGAGTAATAGGAGAGACTGCTGCACTGATTTATACTTTAGGTACTTCTACTAACATGCCAAAAAACTTAATGAGTTCAGGAAGAACACTTGCACTTCATATGTATGTTTTATCCAATGAGGGTTTACATGTGAATGAAGCTTTTGCGACAGGCGTTATACTATTAGTAGTTGTAATTATTTTAAATCAGTTGTCTGTGTGGCTTAGTAATAAATTGACGGGAGTATGATGTATGGGTAAAATTGATGTAACAGATTTAGATCTTTATTATGGTGATTTTCAAGCTTTACACAAAGTTAATATGGAAATCCAGCCTAATGAGTTAACTGCTTTTATAGGTCCAAGTGGTTGTGGAAAGTCAACTTTTATTAAAACTTTAAATCGAATGAATGATTTGATAGAAGGAGTAAGAATAAATGGACAAATATTATTAGATGGCGAAGATATTTATACACCTGATTATGACGTTAATATTCTTAGAAAAAGAGTGGGTATGGTTTTTCAAAATCCCAATCCATTTCCTATGAGCATATACGATAATATAGCTTATGGGCCAAGAACGCATCATATAAGAGATAAAGCTCAATTAGATGATATTGTAGAGCGTTCTTTGAGAAATGCAGCTATTTGGGAAGAAGTTAAAGATATTTTATATAGAAACGCATTGTCGTTATCAGGTGGACAACAACAAAGAATTTGTATTGCAAGAGCATTGGCAGTTGAACCTGAAGTTCTATTAATGGATGAACCAACTTCAGCACTAGATCCAATTTCAACGACAAAAATTGAGGATTTGGTAACAGAATTAAAGGAAAAATATACTATAGTTATGGTCACACATAATATGCAACAAGCAACTAGAGTTTCTGACAAAACTGCTTTTTTCTTACAAGGAAAGGTTCTAGAATTTGGAGAAACTGACCAAATATTCAACATGCCCAAAAATGAAGAGACCGAGCGTTATGTAACAGGAAGATTTGGGTAAAAAATAAAAAAGAAGGAGGGGTTTTATGCGTGTAAGTTTTGAAAGACAACTAAATGAAATGCATGATAAATTAGTAGAAATGTTTTCATTTGTCGAAAAATCATTAAAGGACTCTAGTAAGGCACTTGTTACTAAAGATAAAGATTTAGCAAGAGAAATAATAAAACGAGACAAGATAACAGATGAAATGGAAAGAAATATTGAGTTGATATGTACTCAAATAATATTAAGACAACAACCAGTTGCATCTGATTTGAGAAGAATCACATCTACTTTGAAAATAATCACTGATCTAGAAAGAATTGGTGATCAAACAGAAGATATTGCAGAAATAGTTTTGATGATGAGTGATGATCCTTTAGATAGGGATTTGCCAATAATAAATGATATGTATGAAGTGGTTACTGAAATGCTAAAACAAGCTATAGATTCATTTATTGTTTCAAATATAGATTTAGCACTGGAAGTTAAGAAAAAAGATGATATTGTTGATGATTTATTTGATCAAGCAAAAGATAAGATAATAGATTCTATTAAAGATAATACTCAAGACCCATCTCAGGCAGTTGACTTACTACAAATAGCTAAGTATTTGGAGAGAATAGGCGATCACTCTGAAAATATTGTAGAATGGGTTATTTATACACATACTGGAGAACATAAAGATTTTTAAAATAATCAATAAGGCGTGATGAAATGATATACTGCATTGAAGATGATAAAAACATTCAAGATTTGATTGTTTATACATTGGAAGCTAATAAATATGAAGCTATAGGTTTTAATAACGGACAAGAAATGATGGAAAAACTTCCTAATAAAGAAGTTGAGCTTATTCTTCTAGATATTATGCTACCAGAAGAAGACGGAATAAGCATTATGAAAAAAATTAGAGGAAATCCTGAAACTTCAGATATTCCAATAATATTATTAACTGCAAAATCTTCTGAAGTTGATAAAATAGTAGGATTAGATGAAGGTGCTGACGATTATATTACTAAACCATTTAGTGTATTAGAATTGGTATCTAGAATAAAGGCACTTCTTCGTAGAACTAGTAGACAATCGGAAGATCAAATTTACAAATTCAAAGGAATCTCCGTTGATGTTACAAAAAGAGATGTAAGATTAGGAGATGAAAAAATTAATCTTACGTTTAAAGAATTTGAATTGTTACTTTATTTATTAAAAAACAAAGAAATTGTGTTAACTAGAGAAAATATCATTAATGAGGTTTGGGGGTTTGACTTTGAAGGTGAGTCTCGTACTGTAGATGTGCATATAGCAACTCTTAGACAAAAATTAAAAGAGTGGTCTAAATATATACACACAATTAGAAATTTAGGTTATAAAATTGGAGAGACAGCGTGAAAAAAAAGATATTACAATCTTTAATATTAATGATTGTAATTGGTATTATTGTTAGTTCTATATTGTATTTTAACACTTTTTATCAAAATGACATGGATAAAGAAAAAAACTATTTGGCAGAGATTGCAAATAGTTTTGAGTCATGGGCAGACTTAACGAATTCCCAATTAATTATAGATAATATTTTTGAAAAATTAAATAGTTCAAAAAATATTTATTATTTCTACCTTTCTAGCGATGGAGAAATTTTATATGGAGATAGAGAATTACTTGGAGATTTAAATTTAGACTCGATAATTAAATCTCAAATAATTAATGGAACAGAGTCATTGGTTTTGTATAATCGAAATGAAGGAAGAGATTATCTAATAGAAGCTAGAGAAATTATAAATGGTGATTATATTGTAGTTTCCAAACTTGCGGATAATCCTTTTGAAGTTTTTAAAAATGCACTTCCTGGTATATGGGCTCTTTTGATTATTGGAATTATCATATCTCTTTTAATTACTGAAAGAACTGTAGATGATTTCATTGGAACTATTGAAGAACAAGCAAGGGATATTAATGTAGATTATAGAGATATCAATACAAAATACAAAGAATTGTATCCTTTCATTAGAATTATTAGAGATCAAAATGAAAATATAAACCATCATCTAATTCAAATGGAACATCAGGGAGAGACTTTAGAAGCAATAATTTCAAATATGAAAGAAGGTATGATACTTCTTGATACTGATATGAATATTTTGACT
>JAAYEN010000080.1 GCA_012728775.1 Tissierellia bacterium | reverse complement strand
CTATATTTTTCCATCATGCTTTTATCATGGATAATGCAATATGCATTGTGAAGTCCAGCTATATTAAACGTCTTGGATGGAGCTGTGCAAGTTATTGATTTCATTTTAAACTCTTCAGAAATACTTCCAAAAGGTATATGTTTGTTAGGTTTAAATACCAAATCAAAATGTATTTCATCAGAAACTACTAAGACATCATTATCTATACAAATTCGTCCAAGTTTTTCCAACTCTTCTTTGGTCCACACTCTGCCCATTGGATTATGCGGACTACATAATATCAACATCTTGACATCGGGATCTTTTGCTTTTTCTTCTAGATCCTCGTAATCCATTACGTATTTGCCATTTACTTCCACAAGCTTATTTTCTACAATTACTCGTTCATTTCCTTCAATTACACCAAAGAATGGATAATATACAGGCGGCTGAATAATAATCTTATCTCCTTTGTTGGTAAAAAGTCTAATCATCATGTTCAATAAGAATACTACTCCAGGTCCATACTCTATGTCATCTGCTTTTACTTGGAAGTCATGTTTGGATTTTAACCAATTAATTATAGAATTATAATATTCATCACTTCTTCGAGTATATCCGAATACCCCATGTTCTGCTCTTTCTAACAATGCATCAATTGCAAAGTTTGGCAATCTGAAATCCATATCTGCCACCCAAAATGGCATCAAGTCTGATTTTCCAAAATTTATATCTAATTCGTCATATTTCACCGAATCAGTTCCATTTCTATTAATTATTTCATCAAAATTATACATCTCTATCTCCCTTATTTATTATCATCAGCGGTTTCAACGATGCCTAATTTTTCTTCTTTAGTTCTAAGTAATCCAAATTGAATTGTGATTAATGTAAATAGAGTCAATATTATTGGATAGAAAGAATATTTTAGAACGTCTATAGGAGATGCGCCAGATAAGCCTGTAACTATAAGCATTCCACCATCATGAGGCGTTATTGCTAGTAACGCACAGGCGAATATATCTAGAAGTGATGCAAGTCTTTTAGGCGCTATATTGTATTTAATTCCAATTTCTTTTGCAATTGGAGCTGAAATTATTATTGCTATTGTGTTATTTACAAGCGCAACTGATAACAACCCTGCTAAAAAAGCTATACCATATTCCGCACCTTTTCGATCTTTTATTTTAGATGTAATTGAATCTATCAACCACTCGACTCCACCGTAGTATCTTATTAGGCCAATCAAACCAGAAATCAACATGGCAACAATGGAAATACTCATCATGTCACTCATGCCAGAGCCAATACCTTGAATCCATTCTAAAAACGAAACGCTACCTGTTGCAAATCCTATTAAGCCTGTTGAGATTATTCCAATAAACAATACTCCTGCAACATTCATACCTGCCAATGCAGTTATAAGTACTATTATATATGGCAAGATTTTAATAATAGAGTAATCTAAATCTCCAGTAATTACACCGGTGCCTCCAGTAATAGCATAAAGTATAGCTGCAGCGGCTGCTGCTGGAAGTGCAATAAACAAGTTCATTCTAAATTTGTCTTTCATGTCAGCTCCCACACCTTGAGTTGCAGAAATAGTTGTATCAGAAATTATAGACAAGTTGTCTCCGAAATAAGCTCCACCTATAACTGCAGCACTGATAATTGCCAAATTTAAATCAGCCTTACTAGCAACACCTATTGCAATAGGTGCCATAGCTGCAATAGTTCCCATTGAAGTTCCTATTGCTGTTGCAATGAAAGCGCTCATAATAAAAATTCCTGGAACTAAGAATTGTGAAGGTATAAATGTAAGACCCATATTTACTACACTGTCAACACCGCCCATAGATTTAGCCGCACCTTGGAATCCGCCAGCAAGTAAGTAAATTAGTATAATTAACATTACTCCAGGATTTCCAGCATTTTCAGAAAAGATATCTACTTTTTTACCAAATGCTACTTCCCTATTCATAATTAAAGCAATGCCAATACCTATAATAAGTGCAACATGTCTTGGAAACTTTCCGAAGGCTCCCTCAGCTCCTAAATTGGTAAAATACAATCCGAATCCGATATACAATGCTAAGAAAACTAATAGTGGAATAAACGCCACCGCTTTTAAATTTTTTGGTTTATTATTCATTTCCTTCCTCCTTATGTAATATAATAAATCCATTTTTGAAATTTTACTTTCTATAAACTATAATTGCAAATTCCGTGCCAAGGACTGAATCTACTTTAGAATGTTATTATATGCATCTTAGCCCTTTGGTGGAAGTGGTTTCTATAAAAAAATAAAATAATAGGGGTATACGGTTTTTTCTTCCTCCCATATACCCCATTATTTATTTTCTTATTAAATCGATTCCTTTTGAACTTATTGAAGTTCCCCCTCTACCTCTACCTATCTCCACTAGCCCCTTATTAGATAAGTTTTCCATAATTTGTTTAACTTCATATTCCGTTAGAGAAATATTTTTTTCAAAAGCTTTTTGACTTATGCTCCTTCTGCCCAATTTCTTTTTTTCATTAAATGCTTCATATAATATTTTTAAAGTTTCAAGTTCTTTTTCATTGCAACCCATTTCTAATAAATCTTTTTTCTTAAAGTTAATATCTAAAGTAACACTCTTGTTTTTTATGTGATAGGGTAAATCTTCAATAGAAATATTCCCCTTCCCCAAATTATCCAGATATTCCATACAATTTATTAGCTCTCGAATATTACCATCCCATTCATATTCTATTAAAAATTTTATAGTTTCTTTTTCTAAAACAAACTTATATCCTTTTTCTTTTATTAAATCTTCTATTAAAAATGCAACATCATCTTTTCTTTCTCTTAAAGGTGGAATATTAATAGGTAAAACGTTTAGTCTATAATATAGGTCTTTTCTAAACAATCCTTTTTCAACTTGTTTTTCTAAATCTATATTGGTTGCTGCAATTACTCTAAAATCCACCCGAATTATTTCATGACCACCTACTCTCATAAATTCTTTTTCTTGAATGACCCTTAGCAATTTTGTCTGTAATTCTAAAGGCATTTCTCCAATTTCGTCCAAAAAAAGAGTTCCATTATTGGCATATTCAAAATTCCTTTTTTGCCATCTTTAGACGCTCCCGTAAACGCACCCGGCTCATAGCCAAATAGTTCGCTTTCTAATAAAGATGCATTAAATGCAGCACAATTAATTGCTATAAAGTGTTTGTCTTTATTATTAGACAAGTTATGAATTGCATTTGCCACTAATTCTTTACCCGTCCCAGTTTCGCCAGTTATCAAAACAGCATAATTAGACTTAGCCATTCTT
>JAAYEN010000321.1 GCA_012728775.1 Tissierellia bacterium | reverse complement strand
TTTACTTTTGTTTTTTATAAATTTTATTAAAAAGTAAATTATGACTATTGATAGAAAAATTACTACTATTTCACCTATAGCTATACTCATCATATTATTAATCCTCCTTAAAGCTTAAATATCTTCCAGACTTTTATATCTTTCTATTATCTCTTTAATATCTTCTAAAACCTTATCCCCGTCTATTATCCTATATCCAAAACCATTTCTATAAACGTATTTCCATCTTCCTAAAAATATTATGATATCTGGCATAAAAATTCTAACATGAGGAGTGTCATTGTCGTCTGATTTATAAAAAATTGCAAAACGCATCTTGCACCCATCCAAGTAATTTAATATCTCTTGTTCCAACTCCTCGTTTTCCAAATCTATAGTCGTATGGGAATCCCAATCATAATATCTTAAAGTTATGTAATTTTTTGAAATTTCAGACAGTATTGGCTGAGGCCTGTAAATATATACAATTATAGGAATTAAAACTATTAATATTATTATAGCCTTTTTAAATTTAGATTTCCAATTCAAAATTAAATCTCCTTGTTAAATCTTCCAGAAATGGTACCCATGGGAATGCGTGCCCTACATTCTTCACCAACATATTAAATCCATTCTATTTAGTCGTAGGGGATGCGTTCCTACGCATCCCGCTATCAATCAATCTCACAAATGTACCCATGGGAATGAATACCCTACATTCTTCGCCCAAATATTGAATCCACTCTATTTAGTCGTAGGGGATATGTTCCCACGCATCCCGTTTTATCATCAATTTACCACAAAGAGTATGCATAAGAATATCCCTAAAAATACATAATAAATGGTCCTATTAATAAAAATGATATCACAATAAATAACATAAAATAAGTACTAATTTTAGATAATCTTTCATCAATTTCTTTTGTCCTAACTCTATTGACTATACAAACAAAAATAACTCCAATAATTACTACAACTAATTTCCAAGTAAAAGCTTCACTTATCATTATTAAAGTCCCATAGATCATTGCGTTTATAACGAGAAATAAATTTGTAGAAAATATTTTGACAATCTTTTTGGAATTTTCTTCTAATGAATTTATAACTTTAGATTTACTTAAATAAACTTGCAAAATAATACTAAATATTGTAAATATGAATATCTTTGCAGAAATATTTAAACTAAAATTGGCTAAAACTTCACTTTTGGATTCACATAAAGGCTTGAAAATATACACCTTATCAACTCCTTCTCGCATTTTAAAAATTGTTTTGTATTTTCCCCTATATTTGATTACAATTTTACCACAAACATACCCATGGGAATGCGTACCCTACATTTTTCCCTAAATATTAAATCCATTCAGTCGTAGGGGATGCGTTCTTACGCATCCCGCTATTACAGTTGGTTATAATATTAAAATCAATTTGCTAAATAAACTCTCTCCTTAATAAGGTTTACAAAAAATGTAAATCTCTTTTGTCATTTTCAAAGATAGTCGATAATTTCTTTTTTTAATTCTTATTTTCTAAATCAACAAATTTTTTGTTTACAAATTATTTCGAAATCTTATTAATTAGTAGGCAAATCAATTTTTAGATCTTCCCCATCTATTTTAAATTCTATACTAGACAATTTATTTTCTATATCAGGAATATTAAATGTTATGTGCCCATCTATACTCTCATCATTATTTAGTTGAACAATAAAGCCTGAATCATTTACAAAACTCCCTAAATACTCATGCCCTTCAGAATCTACAAGTGTAGCATTGTAAACCTCGTCTTCTCTATCAATTCCACTTATATTTGTAATTTTACAATTAAAATAGACTAAATAAGGATTTTCCTCTATTATGCTTTTTATATAATCAGGTAATTCCTTCTCGCTATTAAAAATAAATTCTCTAATTTGCATATCTTTAACTTCAATTTTCAAACTATTATTTTCCACGGTCTCAAAAATAGTATAATCTTCCAAAATTATATAATCTAGGATTTCATCATTTTTGATCATCTCAGACTCAATTTTTCCTACATCTTCAATTATTTCCCCATCAATTATGAGTGGGGTACTACTGTTTTTATCGTATTTTTCTGATGTCAATTTTTTATCCTGACAAGATATAAGTAAGATGGCACTCATTAGAAATAATAAACATATAAGTAACTTTTTTATTTTCCTCATCCTTCTCTCCTCTTTTTGTATTATTTAAATCATATGAAATGGCATAACTGACATTCTGTTGTAAACGTTAGCGGGATGCGTAGGAACACATCCCCTACAATACGGAA
>JAAYEN010000316.1 GCA_012728775.1 Tissierellia bacterium | reverse complement strand
CGTAGATTTCTCCACGACTCTAAGGATTCAAAATTTCCATCTGCTTTCTTACTTTTTCTTCCCTTTCTCCCCTATTTATAGCCTTAAATTCTAAAACTAGGTATTCGGGTTCTATTAAATCTATAACTTTTTTCGTCAAGTTTGATGTTGAGATTTTGTGTTGGTCGATTTCTGAGACGTATTGGTATATTTCTTCGAATCTTTTGTAGAAGTCCTTGGATAAGGTTGGGGGATTTTTTTGTAGTTTTTTAACGGTTTCTCCACTAACTGAGACGTGTAAATGAATTCCTTTGAAATAATTTTTTAGACTGGAAAAATTTCGAAAGGTTTTTTCTACAAATTCCCACCCTTCATCTTCTGTTTTAATCGAGGTATTGGCATTCATAAGATGTCCTGTATCTAGCATAAACCCTACTTTTTTATAGTCAATGGAGTTTAGAAATTTTTTTGTAAGCTCTAAATTATTAAATCGCAATCCTGAAAAATATAAGTTTTCCAACAATAACCATTTGCTATAATTGGAGTTTTTTAATATTTGGTTAATAAGTTTTGCACTACAATTTAAAACTTCTTCGTCTGTATAGAAGTGATTACGACTTAGGTATTCTAAATTGCTAACATCTCCCACATGAAAAACTGTATATTCTGAATATTTATTGGCAAATTCTAAATCATTTAAAAAGTATTTATAAAGTTCTTCTGGTGCGTATTGATAAAATTCTCTGGCTAATTCTAAACTCCCAAATTCTTTTACAATCCTCTCTTCGTTTTTATTATAGTAATCCATCCAAAAATTAAAAAATGGAAGATGGGTCCCTGTCGCCATTTGGGGCTTTATAATATTACTGCCTCCGCATCTAATAATTTCTAGTCCATCTAATTTTGCTTCATTAATAAAATTATTAAGTTCTTGGGATGATTTATATTCCAAATTTATTTGGGGAGAATCTATTAAGCTCAATAAATATTTCATAATAATTCCTCATATTTTATCCTCTTGCATACATTTCTGCTTCTTCTAGAGAGGAAAATCCTTTTAACTTCATCATTATTTCGTACTGCTTTTCCACCATGGATTTACCTGAATTTAAGTATTCATCGTGATCTTTTTCTAAACTATTTAGTAATTCCATGGTATAAGTTTTTAATTCACTTTTGAAATAGTTCTCTATCGAGGTTGCATTGTTATTTTCTTGGGACGTAATTGGGCGGCCATGTTTTAGAATGTTTGGGTATTGTAAACTGAATTTTTGGATCCAGTTTTTTTGAACTTCCCAAAGCGAATTAATTAGTAGATTTTTGTCTTCCCTTACTTCTGGTATAAACTTTTTGATTTCCATAAATTCTTCTGGATGGGTGGTTTCCATCATATATGCGTATTTTTCAGTCATAATATTTCTTTCATTTTCCACACATTCTTTTAGAAATGCTAAATAAATCTTTAAAGATTCCAAAGACCATGGGTAATAATAGCTGTATCTATAAATTTTAAAGCCTTCGTAATCAGATTGGCATTGGGCTTTTCCGCCTCTGTTATTTACTTGTACAAACATTTCAAAATCAATTTCAATTATTTCGTCAATTACATTATCTTTATTAGTTTTTTCCATATTTTTACCTCATAATATCAGAATTTCTTAAATCCATATCTTCTATCTTGGAATGAATTTTTCCTGAATAATCAATTAATGATTTACTATCCAAAATCACGTATTCGTCTAATATATTCATAATTTTAATAAGCATTGGAAAATACTTTTCAATAACTACTTCCTCTAAACCTTTAGAATTGTAAACACTTTCAATTAACTCTACTGTTTCTTTTCCTAAAAGATTCAGGCTTTTTAAACCTTCTATCTCCCATTTATAGTATGGTTTGTATTTTCTATTAAGTAAATACACTAAACTTATTAAATTTTCCAAGGAATTTATTAATATATGCTTCGCAACCACTTGGTCATTTCTGTTTAAAGCTCTAAAAAAATTGTATTGAACTTTCTGGCCTAGATAAAATAAATTGTAACTAAGTTTTTTGTACCAAATATCATCTGGATAGTAGTTAAGTAAATGGTTTCTTATTGAATTAAACTTCCTATTATTATTTAAAAATATTTTGCCATTAACTGCTTTTGACAAGTCTATTTCCCTTAAACTTAGCCATTCTTCATTTGTACTTGGGTGAAATGCTTCGCCTAGAATATTGATATAAAAATCTTCAATAGAAATAGGTCCGATTATGGAAGGGACATATTCTCTAATGCTAGAGTTCTTTTGTATTTTTCTTAGAGAATCGTTATATCTTTTTACTAACTCTTTTCCATAGTTATTAAAGTCTTCTTCAAATAACCAAATACAAAACCCAACACCAAAGTCGTGGTCTTTGGAAATTTCATCGTCATATCCATAGCATTCTGAGCCATGACCTACTAAACCTACGGCTACCCTTTTTAATAGAAAATTTAATTCTCCATAAAAAATAATATCCTTTGTTTCTTCCCAAGCTTTTTCAGATATATTAATAGATTTATTGATCATATATTTTTCCTTCTAATTCTTTCATTTCATTTATTATATATTCGGGAATTTGGATTTTATTATTTTCTACGATTTTTTGCAAATTATTCAATTCATTTTTTGCATTGAAATCATTTTTAATAAATAAAAGAGAGATATACCTTATCATAAATCTAATATAATACGGATCTTGAGATTTTAGTTTAATTTCGTATATGTCTTTTACTTTTAGATAATATTCTAAAGCCAAATCGTAATTCTCCATTTTTATTAAAGAATTGGCAATGTTGCTGTATCCGTTTATTAAAAATATATTATTATCCTCTATATTTTCTATCAAATCTACTGAATCCATATAGTATTCATTAGCTTTTTCAAATTCATTTAAATCTAAATAATAATGTCCGTAATAATTTAGCAGTGAAGCGTAGGAAAAGACATTTTCTTTTTTGATATAATTTCTAGCTTCATCAAGGCATTTTCTGCTATTTTCCAGATCTTTATTTAGCCTATAGCTGCTAGCTAAATTAATTATGCACACGCCTATTTCTTCTTCTGATGCATGAAACTCTTTGGCATGATTAATTCCAAGGTTAAAATACTCAATAGATTTTTCATAATTGCCAATATCTCGATAAGCTATCCCCAATTCATTTGAAATAAAAACCTTTCTACTATCTTCAATATCTAAATAATATTGCTCAAGTATTTTTATATCTTCAAATGGATTTCCCGTTAGATTTATATCTTTCATGTTCGCTCCCGATTATATTAATATTTTATTCTATATTATCATATTTAGTACTTATCGTTCGTAAATTATAAATAAAACTTTCATCTAATTTTTACACTATATATTTTCTATGGTGTATTATGATTTTAGTTATTTTAAAAAGAAGGTGTTTTCATGAATAGAAAATTTAGTAAGATATTAGTTTTTTCTTTAATTATAATGATATTTTTGGTTTCTTGCTCCCAAAAAGGTGGAAGTTCCAACTCAATAAATGCAGTAAATTTGGATAGTGATAGTTTTTTAGTTGTTAATGATAGTGAAATATTTAAATCAGGAAATATAGTAGTTTTAAATTCTGATGAGGATTTTCAAATTGGTAACGTATATAGAGTCAAATTAGATGAAAAAATTACAAAATCAATGCCTCCAATGGCAAATGCTTTGGAAATAGAAAGTTTAGGAGTTCATTCTCCTACAAAGATAAGTTTCGATGATGGTGAAATCCTAAAAAATTTCCTTCCAGACAAGACCCAT
>JAAYEN010000117.1 GCA_012728775.1 Tissierellia bacterium | reverse complement strand
TGTAATGTTTTACTGGATGTTTGGAATTGAATATGCAAAAGATGAGCTAAGCAAGGGAAGAACACATCCTGTAGGAAATTGGATAGAACCACTGGGAAAATACGCTTTTGTAGGTATTACAATTTTAGTGTATATTCTAGGGATAGTAAAAGGTGGAATAGGTTGATAAAATTAAAAAAATAGAGTAATATTTAGATATTAAAAGAAGAATAATAAAGACACTGGATTTTAATCAGTGTCTCAGAACGATGACAAACCTTTTATTAAGGTCGGAATATCATTCTTTTTCGAGCGTATATGGCCCGCCGGCCCGAGGGTACTCGAAAAAGAATGATATGGAGACCTTTGTTAACAGTCTCAGACACTGGATTTTAATCAGTGTCTTTATTATTTTTATTAAGCAATGATTATTTTTACTAAACTTTACATTAATTAATTATACTAATAATAAAAAATTTTAAAAAAATCATTGACATCACCTGGAAAACGTTTTAAAATGAATTTGCGAGTATGTGGTGTATGATGCATCACTTGCTGATAAGTATTTAAATACATTTTACAGGAGGATGATATGAGCGAATCAAAATTTAAATCTAAATGGGGATTTATCTTAGCCTGTGTAGGCTCGGCAGTAGGTATGGCAAATGTTTGGGGTTTTCCTTATAAATTAGGAGAAAACGGAGGTTTTGCCTTTTTAATACCTTATCTAATATTCATAGTAATATTTTCATATGTAGGATTATCAGCAGAATATGCAGTAGGTAGGAGAGCAAAAACTGGTACTGTAGGAGCTTATGAGATGGCTTGGCGTTCAGGTGGCCAAGAAGGAATAGGTAAAGTGGTAGGTTGGATACCTCTAGCAGGATCCATGTGTATAGCAATAGGTTACGCAGTAATAATTGCATACGTTTTAAAAGGATTAACAGCTTCAGTAACTGGGGAAATTATGACAGTAGATCCAGGACCTTGGTTTGAATCCTTTGCATTTCAAGACTTTTCAGTTATACCTTTCCATTTGATAGTAATTGTAGGAGCTTTATTAACACTTGTTCTCGGAGCAGAAAGTATAGAAAAAACTAATAAAGTTATGATGCCATTGTTTTTCATATTATTTTTGATAATGGCCGTTAGAGTAGCATTATTGCCAGGAGCTGTAGAAGGTTATAAATTCTTATTTATGCCTAACTGGTCTAAGTTAATGGAACCAATGGTATGGGTGGCAGCTATGGGACAAGCATTTTTCTCTCTATCTGTAACAGGTTCAGGTATGATCGTATATGGTGCTTATTTACCAGATAGTGAAGATGTTGTAGACGGAGCGAAATGGACTGCTGTTTTTGACTTGATAGCAGCAATGGTTGCAGCGTTGGTAATGATACCAGCAGTATTTGCTTATAATATGGACCCAGCAGGTGGACCAGGTTTACTATTTGTAACTCTTCCAACTATATTACAAGAAATGCCACTAGGAAGATTGTTTGCAATAATATTATTTACAGCTGTATCTTTTGGAGGGATTTCATCAATCCAAAATATGTTTGAAGTAGTTTTAGAATCATTAATGTATAAGTTTAAAAATTTAAAAAGAATTCCAGGTATAATCGCAATGGCAATAATCTGTTTTGGTATAGGAGTGTTTATGGAACCTATATCCAAATGGGGACCATGGATGGACTTCGTAAGTATCTACATAATACCAATTGGCGCAACCATAGGTGCGGTATCTTGGTTCTGGATTATGAAAAAAGAAGACTTACTGGATGAAATAAACAAAGGTGCAGTTACAAAACAAGGAGATACTTGGCACAATATAGGAAAATTCGTATATGTTCCACTAGCAACTATCCTGTGTTTAATTGCAATATTTATGAAGATAGCGTTCTAAAATAAAAAATCAAAGCGAGATGTAATCATCTCGCTTTATCTTTTGTAAAGAAAGAATCAAAAAATGGAATATTTTATTATTAATTGTTTATAAACAATGCAAAAGATAATATATTCTCAAAACAAATTAAAAGCACAATTAAAATTAATAATTAATTGAAAATTTTTAAAATAATGAGAAAATACTTGCGATAAAATATTCTTAATGATAAAATATATTTTAGAGGAAACCGATTTCTCAAAAAAATTTTTTGGAGGTAGCTATGGCAATCAAATACGTACCAGAACCATTTAGAATCAAGATGGTAGAACCAATTAAGATGATGACTAGAGAAGAAAGAGAAGAAGCTATTAAACGAGCAAATTATAATATGTTCAGTTTAAAAAGCACTGAAGTTTATATCGATTTGACAACTGACTCAGGAACCAATGCAATGAGTAGTGATCAATGGTCAGGTATGATGATAGGTGATGAAGCTTATGCTGGAGGCTCAAGTTATTTTAGACTACTAGAGGCTGCAGAAGATATTTTTGGATATGGATTTTTCCAACCAGTTCACCAAGGAAGAGCAGCGGAAAAAGTATTATTTCCAATAATATTAAAAAAAGGCAAATTTGCAATATCCAATATGTTCTTTGATACAACAAGAGCTCATGTAGAACTTGCAGGAGCAAGGGCAATTGACTGCGTATCTCCTGATGCTAAAGATCCGACTTTGAGAGTGAAATTCAAAGGTAATATGGACGTTAAAAAGCTCGAAGAAATTATCAAAGAAAAAGGTCCTGAAAATGTAGGTATGGTAGTTATGACAATTACTAACAACTCTGCAGGTGGACAGCCAGTATCTATGGCGAATATCAGAGAAGTATCTGAAATTTGTAAAAAATACGATATATTCTTTGATATAGACGCAGCTAGATATGCAGAAAATGCATATTTCATTAAAAGAGACGAAAAAGGA
>JAAYEN010000286.1 GCA_012728775.1 Tissierellia bacterium | reverse complement strand
TGATCTGTTGTGATCTGGGTCTGAGGAATAATCTAGTAGAGTTACTCCTTCTATATTTTTAAAGTTTTCTACAATCTTTTCTACTTTTTCTAAGTCTCTTCCTTCGCTAAAATTTGGTACACATTCTACAAGTCTTGCCATTTTTTTCTCCTTTATATTTAGAATAATCCTATTATTTCTCCGTCTTCTAATATGTCGATCTTATTTGCAGCTGGAACTTTTGGAAGTCCTGGCATTGTCATTATATCTCCTGTCAATGCTACAATAAATCCTGCTCCTCTAGATACTTTAAAATCTTTTACTGTTATTCTAAATCCTTCTGGTCTACCTAATAATTTTGGATCATCAGAAAGTGAGTATTGAGTTTTTGCCATACAAATTGGAACTTTGTCGTATCCAAGTTTTTCGTATTGTGCAATTTGTTTTTGTGCAGAACCTGTAAAATCTACTCCTTCAGCTCCATAAACTTCTTTAGCAATTTTTTCTATTTTTGCAGGTATGGACTCTTCCATATCGTATAGGAATTTGAAATTAGCATCTCCTCTTTCCACTACTTCTACTACTTTTTTAGCAAGTTCTACTGCACCTTCTCCACCTTTTGCCCAAACTGAAGCTGGTACTGCTTCTACTCCAAGTGCTTTACATCCTTCCACGATATAGTCCACTTCTGCTTCGGTATCTGTAGGAAATTCATTTATAGCAACTATTGGTTCAATTCCAAATTTTCTAACATTTTCAATATGCTTTTCTAAGTTAGGGAATCCCTTTTCTAATTGTTCTAGATTTTCAGTTCCTAATTCTTCTTTAGCTGCTCCACCGTGGTGTTTTAAAGCTCTTACAGTAGCAACAATTACAGTTGCATCTGGCTTTACTCCACCGTATCTTGCTGTAATATCAAAGAACTTTTCCGCTCCTAAGTCAGCTCCAAATCCTGCTTCTGTTACAGTATAATCCCCTAATTTCATAGCAATTTTTAAAGCAGTTACAGAATTACATCCGTGAGCGATATTTGCAAATGGACCACCATGAATGATAGCTGGCGTGTTTTCTAAAGTTTGAACTAGATTTGGATTTATAGCATCTTTTAACAATAGAGCTACAGCTCCTTGAGCTTCTAAATCTTTGGCATAAACTGGTTCTCCAGCATAATTGTAAGCTACTAGAATATCTCCAACTCTGCGTTTTAAATCTTCTAAGTCAGTAGCAAGACAGAATATAGCCATAATCTCTGATGCAACAGTTATGTCAAATCCATCTTGTCTTGGAACTCCATTTGGTTTTCCGCCAAGACCAATTACTATATTTCTAAGAGCTCTGTCATTCATGTCCAAAACTCTTTTCCATACAATTCTTCTAGGATCTATATTTAAAATATTTCCTTGTTGAATATGATTGTCTAAAAGAGCTGAAATTAAATTATTAGCAGTTGTAATAGCGTGGAAATCTCCAGTAAAGTGCAAGTTAATGTCTTCCATAGGAACTACTTGAGAATATCCTCCACCTGCTGCCCCACCTTTAACTCCAAAACTAGGTCCAAGAGATGGTTCTCTTAATGTCGTTACTGTTTTCTTTCCAATTTTATTAAGACCCATGGAAAGCCCAATATTCATTGTAGTTTTTCCTTCACCTGCTGGAGTAGGATTAATTGCAGTTACTAAAATCAACTTTCCATCTTCTTTATCTTTCAATTTCTCTAATACATTTAAATCTACTTTTGCTTTGTATTTACCGTATTGAATAATATCGTCTTCGTCAATTCCTAAATTTTTAGCCACATCCACAATTGGAAGCATTTTAGCTTCTTGTGCTATTTGAACATCTGTTAACATATACACCTCATTAATTTATTTTTAATTCTACTAGAGCTTGATTAAATTCTGAAATCTTTTCTTCGTCCTTTACTAAAGGAAGATTAGCTTCAATGTTCATCAAGCATCCATTTGTACCAATTTTAGCAAGTTCTTTTCCAATTAGCATATCAGAATCAGTATTAGGATTAGTTTTTCCCTCTAATTCCAAAGCTATATCATAAACTCTTCTACAAAGTTTAGCATTGTTCATAGGAGTAGTAGCTCCAACAACTCCAGCATTTGCAATAGCTGCTTTCCTAGCTGCTATTTCTTCTTCTGTTTCTTTTGGAAGTTTGTAAGCATCACGGATAACTCCATAAGCATTTCCATCTTCAACAACTCCATCTAAAAGTTTATCTCTAATCTCTTCCAATTCTTTTGCATACTCTAACTGCTTTTCAGCTGGAAGACCGTAATCTTTCTTAGTAGAAAGTTTACATACCATTCCTATAAGCCCACAAGCCATAGCACCAGATAGGGCAGAAGCAGATCCTCCACCTACAGTTACATCATCAGCATCTAAAATCAATTCTTGAATATCTTTATAATCCATTTTTTCTCCTTTCATCAATTTACATTTTACATATATTTTTTATACAATATCAAAGATCTAATTTCTTCAGGTATTATAAATAGGAAATAACTCCTTCTTCTACAACTATTTGACCATGCTTAATTACAGTATTTACGTAATTGACGCCCTGTTTATAAATTACATCTCTAAAATCATTTGTATCCCATATTTGAATATCAGCAAATTTACCTTCTTCAATAGTTCCATACTTATCATCAATTCTCAATGCCTTAGCTGCATTTACAGTGGCACCTTTTAGGGCTTCTTCTCCACTTAATCCATGATTTCTACAAGCCATATTCATAACTAAGGACATGCTTACTGTGTAATTACCTGGGTTAATATTTGTAGCCATAGCTACCGTCATTCCTTTGTCAATGAATTTTCTTCCATCAGCAAGTACATCCATATATTGTTTAACATAATCTGTAGTAGGTAGCAGTATTCCAACTACATCATTTTCTATCATTAAATCAATTTCTTCATCAGTTAAATAATTTAAATGAGCTACGGAATAAACTCCTTCTTCAGCTGCCATTTTGGAAGCGCCTACTGAAGATAGCTCATTTCCATGAATCGTTCCATTTATTCCATGTTTTTTAGCAGCTTTTAGATATCTTCTTCCTTGTTCTACTGAAAAAAATTGTTCTTCAACCCAAATATCTGCCATGTCCGCTAATTTTTCTTTTTCAATTACAGGCATGACTTCATTTATACAAAAATCAACATAAGCGTCCTTGCCCATTTCTTTATCCCAATCGTGCCCACCTAAATATGTGGCGATTAAAGTTTGAGGTACTTTATTTTTCAGCTCTTGAATTACTCTTAATTGCATTAATTCTGTATCTTTGTCGATTCCATATCCACTTTTAATTTCAACAGTTGTAATTCCATTTATGAGTAAATTATTCAACTTGTCAATGGAGCTTTCAATAAGACCATCAAATCCTGCAGCTTTAGTTTTCTCCACAGAACCAGCCATACCTAATGTGCCAGCTATTTCTTGTATAGCTTCAGCATCATTTATAGTTAATCTAGCCATATACTCTTCTTTTCTATCTCCACCAAAAACTAAATGAGTATGAGGATCTACAAATCCTGGAAGAACTGATTTGCCTTTACATTCTATAATTTTTGTTTCATCATCCAATAGATCTAATAAATTTTCATACTTATCAATTCTTTTTACAACTTCTTCATCTATTAATATTGAATGGCCATCTAAAGTACCTAGAATATCTTGAAGATTGTTATCTAGAGTATGTATCTTTTCACAATTTTTTAATAATATTTTCCCCAAAAATTACCTCCATTGTTAGTAACAAATGTAGATTTAATATCACATTCGCCCTTGAGGACTCAAGGGCAGTGATATTTTCTTTAGCTTGCATATCTATTTTACAATAGTTTTACCAGAACCATTGCTTTATAGATTTCCTTAGACTTTTTTAGTCTGACAACGCTTACTCAATCTTTATTGGATTGCTAACATTTATATATTATGCAATACTCGTGCCAAAATAATATCCTATCATTATCAGGTTTTGCCATAATTATAATTTATTTTTGTTTATATTTTGTGCACAATTTTTAGCTATTTGTGCGTTTTTGTTTAAATTTTAGTCGTTTTTTATTCCTAATCTTTTCATTTTATATATGAGACTATTTCTATTTAAATCTAATATTCTCGCAGTTTTAGATATATTCCAATTATTTTCAATTAGATATTCCTTTATTATTTTCTTTTCAAAATCTTCAACTAACTTATTTAAATTTTGTTTTGCTAAATTTTTTTCTATTTTTATATCAACTTCTCTTAAAGAAAATCTATCTTTTAAATAAGGAGGAATATTCTTTAGGTCTAAATATTTTTCATCTTTGTCAGAATTTACTAGCATATTTTCTATTAAGTTTTCTAACTCTCTTATATTTCCAGGCCAGTAATATTCATCCAAAGTTTTTTTCAATTCAGAACTTACACCTATGGCACTTTTGCCTAGTATCTTATTGTATCTTCGAATAAAATATTCTACCAAACGTATAATATCTTCTTTGCGTTCTCTTAAAGGCGGAATATTAATAGTAAATCCTGCAATTCTATAATATAAATCTTCTCTTAGCCTACCTTCTTCAATTAATTTAAATGGATCTTCATTGGTTGCTGAGAGTATTCTACATTTTATTTCATAAGATTCTCCAGAACCTAATCTACTTACCCTTCTTTCTTGAAGTGCTCTTAATAACTTTGCTTGAAGACTCAAAGGCATAGTATTAATATCGTCTAAAAACACAGTTCCCATTCCCGCTTTTTCAAAAAGACCTGCAGAATCTACAGCACCAGTATATGCACCCTTTTCTGTACCAAATAGCATAGACTCCAATAAATTTTCGGGGATAGCTGAGCAATTTATTCCTATAAATGATTCTCGAAATTTATTTCCAAAATTATGTATACTTTGGGATAAAACTTCTTTTCCAGTTCCCGTTTCTCCTACAATCAAAATCGAATTATCCAAAAAGGCTACATTTTGTGCCATGTTAATTGCACTTTTCATCTCCTCCGACTCACCAATAATATCTGAAAATGTATAACGAGTTCCATTTTCATTGTATTTACCTAAATCTTCATCTTCTCCACGAAAATGTAATTCCCGTTTTTTCTCTATAGTATCTACTAAACTTTGGTGTAGAGTATCTTCAGTTTTACTAACGGAATATACGCCAATAGTTTTTCCTTCTATTGTTAAAGGATATGTACTATAAGAAATATATTTAGGCTCTCCATCAACTATAGAGTGGGCAGAATATTTATTGATTATAGGGACACCAGTTTTAAATACTGACCAATGTTCTGATCCTTCCCGGCCCGTATATCCATAAGCCTCCCATGTATATTTGCCTAACATTTCTTTTCTGTCTCTGTTATCTTGAATTTCTTTTGCGCGATTGTATATGACAATTTTACCCTTTTCATCTGTAATCATTATTCCATCAGAGAATGTGTCAAAAAAATCTTGTATATTTAAATCTTTTGTCAATTGTGAAAGCTTGATTTCCATTTTCCACCTCATATCCTATTTTAGTACATATTAGATAATAATAAAAGTTAAGTGTATTGAAAATTTACTACATTGATTGTATAATCATTTTTGATTTACTACATAATATATTGATTTTTATGTTATAATTGTTCTAACAATTAAAGAGGGGTAATAATGTTTAATTTTAATATTAATTCAAATAAAAATAAAAAACTGCACTTTATAGGAATTGGCGGAGTAAGTATGAGCGCTTTAGCAGAATACCTACTTAACCAAGGCTACAAAATTTCTGGATCAGATTCCAAAAAATCACAGATTACGGAAAAACTAAAAAATTTGGGAGCAGAAATTTACTATGAACATTCAGGCGAAAATTTAAAAGACGCAGAAATAGTAATATATACAGATGCAATTTCTATGGATAACGAAGAGTTAAAAACAGCTATAAAAAGAAAATTAGACCTAGTAGATAGAGCTGAATTTTTAGGATATATTATGAAAAATTTCGAGTTTTCCATAGCCGTTTCAGGAACCCACGGAAAAACTTCAACAACAAGTATGATTACCGAAGTCGTATATGACGATAAAAGTAATCCTACTATTATGCTAGGGGGCCATTTAGATAAAATTAATGGCAATATTAAAATAGGCGAAAATAAATTGTTTTTAACTGAAGCCTGCGAATACAAAGGAAATATCAAAAAGTATTTCCCAAGTTTAGCGATAATTTTAAATATAGATGAAGATCATCTAGATTATTTCGATAATATCGATCATATAATTTCAACTTTTGAAGATTATGCTGAAAATTTGGGAGAGAGTGACTACATTTTAATAAACTCAGACGATGAAAACTCAAATACTTTGAAAAATCACACAAAGGCCAAAGTATTTACATTTGGAATTGATAAAGTATCTGATTATTCTGCAAAAAATGTTACTTTTGTTAATGGAGGATTCCCTAAATTTGACGTATTTTTTAAACATAAAAAACTTGCAGAAATTAGTTTAAGTGTCATGGGCAAGCACAATGTCTATAATGCTTTAGCTGCCTTCGCTGCGTGTCATATTTATGAAGTCAATCCAGAGAAAATAGCAGATAAGATTTCCAAATACACAGGGGTACACAGAAGATTAGAATACAAAGGTAGCTATAATGGAATAGATGTTTTAGACGATTATGCACATCACCCTACCGAAATAAAATCTACATTAAGTGCTATTAGAAACAAATACGCAAATGATATTTATTGCATTTTTCAACCACATACCTTTACAAGAACTAAATTACTTCTTAACTCTTTTGCTGAATCCTTTGATGATGCAGATAAAATTATAATTCCTGATATTTATGCAGCAAGAGAAAAAGATTACGGAGATATACACTCTAGAATGTTAGTTGACGCAATAATAAAAAATGGCAAAAAAGCTATTTATTTAGGAAGTTTTGACGAGGTAAAAAAACACCTCGTACAAAATGCAAAACCTGGAGATTGCATTGTTACAATGGGTGCAGGAGATGTTTTTGAAATAGGCGAAGAAATATTAAATGAACAAAAAGAAAAACAAGTACCAGTATTTGACACAATAAGTTCCTCTTCAGAAACAATTGCAGCATATTAATTATAATTTAGAGCTTAAAAAATTAAGCTCTTTTTTATTATATAAACTCATTTTATCTATAAAAATAAGTCCATGTAAAT
>JAAYEN010000079.1 GCA_012728775.1 Tissierellia bacterium | reverse complement strand
ATATCTAAGGGGAGTATCTAAAAAACTTGGCTTTTCTACAATGCTTTTTTTGTTGGAAAAAGTATCAAAGCTAAATTTGCCATGATATTTTCCAATACCGCTATTTCCTACTCCTCCAAAAGGCAGATTGGCATTGGCTAGTTGCATCAACGCATCGTTTATACATCCACTTCCATAGGAAATTTCATTTTTTATTCTTTCCTTTGTTATTTTATTTTCAGAAAAAAGATACAAAGCTAAAGGTTTTGGTCTGGATTTTATTTTTTCTATTATAATATCCAAATTATCATATTTTATTATAGGAAGAATTGGACCAAAAATTTCTTCTTCCATAATTTTGCTATCCCAAGTTATTTCAGATAAAATTGTAGGTTCTATTTTTTGAATATGAAAATTGCTATTACCTCCGAATTCTTTTTTTCCTTCTTTTGTTAAGTCAATAAGTCTTTCAAAATGTTCGGTTGTAATAATTTTAGGATATTCTGGGTTATTTAAAACATCTGTCCCATAGAATGAAAATAAATTTCTTCTTATTTCTTCTATCAACTTATCTACAATCTTCTCATGGGCAAGAACATAATCAGGTGCTACACAAGTTTGTCCTGCATTTACAAACTTTGCCCATGCTAAAGTCTTACCAGCTAGAGAAATATTTGCACTTTCGTCTACTATGCATGGACTCTTCCCGCCTAGTTCCAATGTCAATGGTGTTAAATGCTTTGCCGCCGCCTCCATTACAATCTTTCCTACTTTTGTACTTCCTGTAAAAAAGATATAATCATATTTTTCCTTTAATAATTCTTCGTTGGAAATTTCTTCTGAATTAACAATATAGATTAATCTTTCATCAAAGTTTTCATTTATCATTTTCGTTAAAATATCCGTAGTGGACTTAGATTTTTGAGATAGTTTTAATATACTGCAATTTCCCGCAGCTAATGATGCTATTAATGGAATTAAAGCTAATTGCAATGGGTAATTCCAAGGAGAAATTATTAAGCTAACTCCATAAGGTTCAGAATAAATAAAACTAGATGAAGGAAATTGAGTTATGGGAGTTCTGACTCTTCGTCTTTTTATCCACATAGGTAAATTTTTTATTGTAAGAGCTAGTTCTTCTTTTACAATTCCCATCTCGGTAACATAAGCTTCAAAACTTGACTTGTTTAAATCTTCATATAAAGCATGCAAAATCTCACTCTCATTTGTTTCCAGAAGTTGATTAAGTTTTTTTAAATTTTCCAAGCGAAATTCCAAATCTTTTGTAGCATTGCTGTTAAAAAATTTTCGCTGAATTTCTAATGTTTTCGATATCGACACGCTCCACCTCCCTATGAATTTCAATCTTTCAAATAGACTTTAATATTTATTTTAAGCCAGTTCCCTTTCATTTCCTTTTCTTCAATTTGTCCAAATAATAATTTTCCAGCATCCATTAACCGTGAAAAAATTACATTATCAGCTTTAGGAACATAACCCACCTTTACACCATTTTTATTTTTTATAACTATGGCTTCTTTATCGTAAGGATTATCTGGCTCTCTGAAAAAATCTAATTTATCACCAATATTTATAAATGGTTCTAATTCTTCCATTCCTTCAATATGAGTAGTTCCAGCGATAAATGTATCAAATAAAAATATATCCCTTTCAAATGGTTTTGGAATTTCAATTTCACCATTATGCTTTAATAATTCAACCAAAGAAGTTCCACTTAATTTTATTTCATTACTCACAAAGTCACCTCAACATATTTTGAATTTTAATCTCATAGTCAGCGACTAATTCTCTGTATTCGTCTATTATTTT
>JAAYEN010000278.1 GCA_012728775.1 Tissierellia bacterium | reverse complement strand
TGCCACTCCCACTCCCAACCATCTTTTTTTATTCATTCAATCCTCCTAAGTTTTTATCTAAATTATTTTTTGTAAACATGGCTATAATTGAAGCCATTAATATTAATACGGCAAAAACTACAAATACTACTAAAAATGTAGTGTGATTCATTGTCCTACCTTCAAATATAATACCCAATGATTGGGTAAAAATTGCACTTCCAAAAAAATTTGAAGTATTTAACACAGCACTAATTAAAGAACGTTGTCGAGGTTTAGCATAGTCACCTAAAGTTGTGAAGGCATTTTGTATTGTGGAGCTGTTAACACCGCCCAAAAGAAACGCCATAAAGCCAATTACAATGTAGTTAGAATTAATAGGAGTAACTCCTACAATTAACCATATTATAGACGTAAACATGGACATCTTAATCAAAGCGTTAAACCTTCCAAAATGATCTGCAATCCATCCTGCTATTGGTGAGAAGAATATTCCTCCAATACTAAATATCATCATCATAATACTGGCATTTCTTATGCTATAATTAAAAACTGAAATGTAATATGTGGTTCCCCAAAGGCTTTGGAATCCTTGTCTTCCTCCATTATAAAGTAGTCCCAATAGACAAATTGAAGCTAAGAAAATATAAAAATGCTTTTCCTTTGGGTCTGAAGTTTTTTCCATTTCCACTTTCACCTTAGATTTAGGTTTTTCATATAAGAAAAAGGAAGCTATGGATAAAAATAATACTATAATTGCAAAAACGTTATATATAGTGGATATTTCAAAATTAGAAAGTAGTATTTCAAAAGGCGTTGTTGACAATACAGAACCTAGATTTCCCACTGCTAAATATATTCCCAGATAAGTACTATAAACACGGATATCAAACCAGCCTCTTATCATGCTAAGACTGGGTACGTAAATTCCCGATACCGCAAATCCAGTAATAAGCCTACCTATCATAAGTTGGGTATAATTTTTTGCATGGCCAAATATATATGTTCCTATTACCATGGAGACCAAGCATACTTCTATTATTCTTTTACTTCCGTATTTATCAGCTATAAGTCCAAAAGGAATTTGGGTAAGTCCGTATACATAAAACATTATCGACCCTAGGGTTCCTACTTGGGAAGTGGTTATTCCCATTTCTTCCATAAGATAAGGTGCTAAAACTGCCATGGACTGTCTATGAAAATTTGTCCAAAAATATGCCATGGCAACTATAATTAAACAAAAAACCGCTCTTTTTCTATCAACAACTCTACTCATAAAATCACCTACATCAATAATAACTCAATTTCATTACACCTTCAAGTTAAGTAAATATTGATTTTATGTTATAATAAGCATGAGTAATATTATAAGCAAGTTAAATGCTTATAAAATAAAAGGGGGCTCATATGGACAATAAATTAAATAATACCATTGATATCTTAGTTGCTGATGACGAAAATGCCATTGCAGATATAATAAAATTTAATTTAATTAAACAAGGATACACAATCCGAATAGCCAACGACGGTGAAGAAACGTTAAAAGAAATAGAAGAGAAAGCTCCAGACTTATTGGTGTTAGATATTATGATGCCGAAAAAAAATGGGTTTGAAGTTTTAGAAATTCTTAGAAAAAAATATAAATTCCCAGTAATTATACTCACTGCCAAGGAAGAAGAAAGTGATAAGATTCATGGATTAGAATTAGGCGCAGATGACTACATGGTAAAACCATTTTCCATAAATGAATTAATAGCCAGAGTAAAAGCTAACTTACGAAGATTGGATTTTCAAAATCCTGAAAATAGAATAGAAGAAATAAAATACGAAGATATTGAATTAGATTTAGGTAAATACGAATTAAAAAAACGTGGAGAAACAATAGAATTGACTGTACGTGAATTTGAATTACTTAAATATTTGGCTATTAGAAGAGGTCAAGTTATATCTAGAGAAGTTTTATTAAATGACGTTTGGGGTTATGAACATTTTGGAGATATTCGAACTGTGGACGTTACAGTGAGAAGATTGAGAGAAAAGATTGAAGATGAAAGTGGAGAACCTAAGTATATCAAGACGAAACGTGGAGTAGGATATTACTTTGGAGGTTAATATTGTTTAAGAGCATTAGATCTAGATTTATTGCCATTTATTTTATTTTAGTATTAGTGGCTATGATGATAGTAGGACTATTTATAGTCAATAGATTAGAAAATACACAATTAGCAAGCATGGAGGAGGATATGAAACGTACTGCTTCCACCATGCTTTCTTCTTCTGAAAAATTTTCCACTGCCAACTGGTCTGAAGAACAATCCGAGATTCAAAGGATTTTAGACGAGTGGAAAGTTAATTCCAACTACCAAATTTATGCAATTTACGATGAAGAAGCTCCAGAAATAGTAGCGTCAGTTAACGTAAACGCTGCAGTGGTGGGTAGGTCAGCTTTGAGTTACAAAGGATTAAGTCCCGAGATGATTTTAATTTCTTTTGGTGGAGATATTGAAGAAAGAACTATTTCTTTACAAGGGGATATTTTAAGTGAAGTACATATAACCTATCCCATCTTAGACTATGAGGGAGAAATCAACGGAATTTTCTATATGATAGGGAATTTAGACAGTCTAAATGCTTTATTGATGGATTCCCAGAGAATACTTGTAAACGCAGGAATTTTGGCTCTTTTAGTTGCCATAGCCCTGGGTCTTTTATTGTCTTCATCTATTACAGGCCCCATTATGGATTTAACTAGAAAAGTTAAAGTAGTAGCCCAAGGGGATTACTCCCAAAAAGTAGATGTAAAAAGTGACGATGAAATAGGACAGCTTTCATCAATGTTTAACTTTTTCACAGACGAGCTCCAAGAGACTATCTCCAATATGGAAATAGAAAGAGCTAAGCTAGATACCATATTCAATTACATGGCAGAGGGCGTTTTGGCGTTGAATTCCCATAATGATTTAATCCACGCCAATCAAGTAGCAAAAGAAATTCTCCATCTTCCCAAGGGAGATATTTCCAATGACAAAATTAACTTAGCTAAATTGAATATTTTCGATATAGACTACAAAAATAAGTCATCTTTGGAAGGCGTATCATTCGCTACCATAGATGATAGACATTACAATTTAATATACGGACCTTACCTAGATGATTTAGGAGTAGCATCGGGTTTGATTATAGTATTCCAAGATATTTCCAAAGAGCATAGGCTAGATGAAATGAGAAAAGATTTCGTAGCTAACGTATCCCACGAGCTTAAAACACCTTTGACTACTATAAAGACTTACACCGAGACCTTACTAGAAAACGAAATGGATAGAGATACTAACCAGAGGTTTTTAGGAATTATAAATATAGAAACTAATAGAATGACTAGACTAGTACAAGACTTATTAGAATTATCTAATATAGATAATAAGTCATCTTTGAAAAATGTAGAAAATATTCACCTCCAAGGCTTTATTAATAATTGTATAAGAAGCTTAGAAGTTATGAGAGCAGAAAAAAATATAAAACTATCCGTTAAAAATATCAATAAGGATTTAGAAATTATAAATCATAGGGACTCTTTGGAGAAGATTTTTATAAACATATTATCCAACGCATATAAATATTCAGATGACAATGGAATAGTGATGATAGAAGTAATGGACTTCAAAGAAAGTTTCTCAATTTCCATAAAAGATGAAGGAATTGGAATTCCTTATGCAGATCAAAGGCATGTATTTGAAAGATTTTACCGTGTAGAAAAGGGTCGAAGTAGAAAAGCTGGAGGAACTGGGCTAGGCTTATCCATTGCAAAAGAGCTAGTAGAAAAACTAACTGGTACGATTCTAATTAAATCCAGACCCAATTATGGTACTGAAGTAATATTGACTTTCCCTAAAATAGTAGAGGCGACGCCATGAGAGAAACTTTAAAGACCTTGGCAATAATATTTCTTAGCATTTCCAGCGTGGTTTTGATTATTTTGAATTTCGGGGTAAAACCTGAAAATATATTTATTGAAAAAAACGAACCCAGCGGCTCTTTGATATTCGATTCCAGTGTAATTATGGCAGATGCAGTAATGCCTGAATACATAGGAGTTAATTTCGAAGGAGGAAAGCATACGGTTATCAATAATCCTAGAGATTCAGGAGTTTGGGCAGATTCCATAGAAATATTGAAATCAATTTTTGAAGAAAAAGGTAAAATTATACAAAGTAGAGAAACTATAACTGTGGAATTGTATAAAAACTTTTTAAACCAAGAATCCGTAGTCCTATTTTTTAACAAGGATATTACTCCTTTGACTTTATTAAATTCATTGGGAGTGGAAGAACCCAAGGATGTAGTGGATGAATATGAAGAAATAAGTTTTATTTATCTTTCTTTGACGAAAAATTTTATCGTTATAGGAGAAAAGGATGAACTGAATTTACTCACCCTAGATCAATTGGAAGGAGAAAAGCTTAAGAGAAAAATAGATAATCTCTTTATTAGTGGATACAATCCCTACGTATTAGGAGAGGAGATTTTAGGCTTTGAAAATCTCAATTACTTTCCAAAAATTTCCCAACACAAAGTAGAAATTGTGAGATTTGAAAATATACTTACTTCTTTAAATCCTCAGAATATTGAAAATATAGTTTATAGTTTTTTTGGAAAAGAAGTAAATTACATCAGGGAAATTAAAGAAGAAGGAAGCCAAACTATTTACGTAGATGGTTCTAGATTGTTAAAGATTAGCGAAAAAGGATTAATTTCCTATTACGACCCAGAACAAGAACCTAGCAAGGACAGAAACTTGTATATATCTTTGGAAAATGCATTGGCGTTTATTTCTAATAACTTGGGCTATGACGGATCCCTTTACTTAAAAGAAATACTTCCTATTGAAATCCAAGAAAATCAAGGGTTTAAAATAACTTTTGGGAAAAATTCCAAAGGATACAAAGTAGAACTTTTAGACGATGATATAGTAGATTATATTGAAATAGACGTATTTAACGAACATATAAGAAGATACTCTCAGTTTTTTAGAGGAGAGGTTCCAGGTACGGTTGAATATTATGATATAGATCAAACCCAAGAGCTAAGACCTATAGTTGCGGTAAACTTAAATTATATTAATGGCAGAATGTTTGAAAATTCCGCAGAGTATCTTAACTATGAAGAAGTCCTGAAGAAAATAAAACGAGCTTATGTGGTTTATACGGACTTAGGAGAAGATGAAAATTTAGGGGTAGCTTGGAAGGTAGAAATTGAAGATGAAATATTTTATTTTGAAATCCAAACCAATTAACATTAAAAAGGAGGGATATTTTGGATTGGTCCAAGACTAAAACCAGACTGATAATTGTACTTTTAATATTAAATATCTCTCTAGGAGCCTTGTTTTTTTTAAATAGATCCAATCGAAGTCTGTATTCTCCCTCTAGGGAAACACTAGACGAATTAACTCGAAGGCTAAATGAATACGGAATTATTTTTGATGCAGAAATTCCCAAATCTCCACGGAGTATTAAACCCTTAATAGTAAAATACGAAGAACAATCCCCTGAAGAAATTAACTTTAGATTTTTTAATGGAATGGGAGAGATTGAAAGAGGGGCAGACATTTCTAAAATAACAAATGGTAAAGAAGAAATCACTATAATTAACAATAGAAGACTGCTATATGAAAATTCCCATGAAAGCTCTGGAGAAGAAAACGTAGATGATGAAGCTGTGGCTAGGAAATTTATATCAGATAAGGGTTTCGATTCTGAAGATTTATTTTTGGTAAACATTGTAGACCAAGGAGATTTTAAAACCTTTGAATTTACGAGAAAATATGAAAAAAAATTAGTGGAAACTTCCTACACTAGAGTAAATGTATCTAAAGGAATAGTAGTAACCATGGACCGATTATGGATTGAAGTAATTGAAGAAGATATGAGAAAT
>JAAYEN010000042.1 GCA_012728775.1 Tissierellia bacterium | reverse complement strand
TGGACAATTAAGTAGAATGACTCAATATAAATCGAAATCAGAACAACACGCTGATAATCTTTATGCTGGACTTCTTAACTATCCAATATTAATGGCTGCAGATATCATTTTATATGATGCAAAATATGTTCCTGTTGGGGATGACCAAAGACAACATATGGAACTTACTAGAGACCTTGTAGAAAAGTTTAACTATATATATGGAGAGACATTTGTAGTTCCAGAGATGTTAGCAACTGATACTGGTTCAAGAATCATGAGTTTACAAAATCCAACTGCCAAAATGAGCAAATCAGACCCTGATGAACTTGGATATATTTCAATGCTTGATGAACCAAAAAAAATAGAGAAAAAAATTAAAAGATCAGTTACAGATTCATTAAATAATTTTGATTATAATGAAGAACAGTTAGGACTTAGAAATTTAATTGAAATCTATACGTCTTTTACAGGAGATAGTGTAGAAGAAGTTGTAAATAGATATAGAGATAGTGGTTATGGGAAATTTAAATCTGACTTGGCTTTAGTTGTTATAGATACATTAAAACCTATCCAAGATTCCTTTAACATCTACATTTCTGACAAGGGAGAATTGGAAAGAATTTATAGACAAGGAGCTGACCGTGCGAGAGAAGTTGCTGATAAAAAGTTAGCCGATGTCTATGAAAAAATAGGGTTTATAAAAAAATAACTATCTATAAATTTATAAGGAGGATATATGGAGAATTTAGCAAAAACGTATAATCCAAAAGATTTTGAAGAAAGGTTATACGATTTTTGGATGGAAAATGATTATTTTAAAGCTGAAATAGATGAAAATAAAAAACCTTTTACTATTGCAATGCCACCACCTAATGTAACTGGTAATCTACATTTAGGTCATGCAATGTATGTAATTCAAGACATATTAACTAGATGGAAAAGAATGGACGGATATTCTGCTTTATGGGTGCCTGGAACAGACCATGCAAGTATTTCTACTGAATCTAGAGTAGTTAATAAAATAAGAAGTGAAGGATTTACAAAAGAAGAACTAGGCCGAGACAAGTTTTTAGAAGAAGCGTGGGATTGGACTGAAAAATATGGTGGAAACATTAAAAATCAGTTGATGAAAATGGGTTTTTCATGTGATTGGAGCAGAGAAAGATTCACATTAGATGAAGATTTGTCCAAGGCTGTAATTGATGTATTTGTAAAATTATATAATAAGGGATTAATTTATAGAGGTAATCGAATTATTAATTGGTGCCCTGACTGTAAAACAAGTATTTCTGATGCAGAAGTAGATCATGAAGATACAAAAAGTAAAATTTGGTATTTTAAATATCCAATCGTTAATAAAGATGAGTTTATTACAATTGCTACTACTAGACCAGAAACTATCTTAGGAGATTTAGCAGTTGCAGTAAATCCTAATGATGAAAGATACTCTCATTTAGTCGGAGAAGCGGTACTACTTCCACTATTAAATAGAGAAATACCAATTATTGCAGATGACTATGTAGATGTGGAATTTGGTACAGGAGCAGTTAAAATTACTCCATCCCACGACCCTAATGATTTTGAAGTAGGTAAAAGACATAACTTGGGGCAATGTATAATTTTAGATGAAGTAGCCAAAATTAATGAAAATGGTGGACGGTATGCAGGTCTTAGCAGATATGAGGCGAGAAAAAAAATAATTGAAGATTTTGACGAACTTGGACTTTTGGAAAAGATTGAAGAAAGAGATAATTCAGTAGGACATTGTGCTAGATGCAATACAGTAATAGAACCTTTAATTTCTAAACAATGGTTTGTCAAAATGAAAGAAATGGCTGAAGCTACTTTGAAAGAATATAGAGAAAACAATTCTCCTGAATTTGTTCCTGACCGTTTTGGTAAGATTTATGAATCTTGGCTTGAAAACATTCAAGATTGGAATATTTCTAGACAATTGTGGTGGGGACATAGACTTCCCGTTTATTATATTAATGGTACAGAAGAGTTTATAGTTTCTGCTACACCACCGAAAAACGAACCAGGAATTACTTATACACAAGATGAAGATACACTCGATACTTGGTTTTCATCTGCATTATGGCCGTTTTCTATATTAGGATGGCCTGAAGAAACAGAAGATTATAAGTATTTCTATCCAACGGATGTATTAGTAACTGGCTATGATATTATATTCTTTTGGGTAGTTAGAATGGTTTTTTCAGCTATTGAACATACGGGCAAAGTTCCTTTTAAAAACGTATTAATTACAGGTATAGTTAGGGATGAGCTAGGTAGAAAAATGAGTAAATCTCTGGATAATGGCGTGGATCCACTAGATGTAATAGAAAAGTATGGAGCAGATGCTTTGAGATTTTTCTTGGTTAATGGAAATGCACCAGGAAATGACTTGAGATATTTTGACACCAAGGTTGAGTCATCTAGAAACTTTGCCAATAAATTATGGAATGCCTCTAGATTGGTATTGATGAATGTAGATGAAAATTTAGAGATTAAAGATATTAATAATATAGATTTGCTCCCAGAAGACAAATGGATATTGCATAATTTAAACCAAAGAATAAAAAGCATAGATGATAAATTAAATAAGTTTGAAATAGGTCTTTACTCTGATGAAATTTATGAATTTATATGGAATGAATTTTGTGATTGGTATCTAGAAATCATCAAGCCTAGACTTTATTCTGATGATTTTAATACAAAAAATGACGCGATTAATATATTATTATATGTGTTAAAAGCAAATTTAAAGCTCTTACATCCAATAATGCCTTATATAACAGAAGAAATTTATCAACATCTTCCCGATAGAGAAGAAGCTTTGATAATTTCTCAATGGCCAAAGGCTAGAACTGAATTTGAATTCCCAGAAATATTTTCTGAGTTTGAATATGTAAAAGATGTGATTCGAAGCATCAGGGTGCTTAGAGGAGAAATGAATATTCCTAATAAAACTAGAACCAATACTTTATATCATTCTGATGATGATTTTTCCAATAAATCCATCTCCAATAATGTAAATAAAATTATGTCATTGGGACACTCTAATTCTGTTGAATTTATAGATAAAACCACAATCAATCCTGAAGATTATATTACTTTATTAGTTGGAAAAACTGAAATATTTTTGCCAATGGAAGAATTAATTGACAAGGAGAAAGAGTTAATTAGACTGAATAAAGAAAAGGATAAAGTATTATCAGAAATTGATAGAGTAAACTCTAAATTATCTAATGAAGGTTTTGTAAATAAAGCTCCTGAGAAATTAATTAATGAAGAGAGAGAAAAGAAAGAAACATTTTTAGTTCAACTGAAGCATCTAGAAGAACAGATTGAAAAAATAAGTAAGTAAATAAAAGAAGAAGCATAAACCAAATATAACATTTGCTATGCTTCTTTTATTATATTTACTATTTCTCGATATAATGATTTGTTTTTGTTAGACCAAGATCTTTCAATTTTTTTGGCATCTTCTATATTATCTGCAGTGAAACTCATAGAAAAATATTCATCTAAATCTCTTGTAATCGTTAATTGAACAATACATTTACCATTTGCTAAAGGCACAATTTGAAACTCTTTTAAATCTATAGATTTTGAATCTAAAGAAAAAATATCGTCAATTAATTCTTTTACATCTTTATCTATGGTTTCTTCTAATAATTCTAAGGCTTGTATAGCAAAATCAGTTAACTTAACTTCAGGTCCTTGCCATTTTTCAATAAAGTTTGATGAACTTAATTCGCTAAAATATTCGACAAATTCAAAATAATTCATTAATTCGTATTCTAAAATCAAATTAGATAAATTATTATATGTCATAGTAAATTCAGATTTTTTTATAATATACAATATCATAAGTTTTTCTTTTGCAATTTTTGAATGAAATGAATTATCCATATATTCCTCCCATTGAAATTATATCACAATAATATATAATTAAGTTACAAAATGAAAGGTGAAATAATGAAATATAATTTACTAGCTAATAAATATGATGAATTGGTTTACGATGTAGACTACGATGAAATTGCAAAATTTTATAAAGAAATAATAGAAAGATATGATATACAAGTAAGAGATATTTTGGAATTAGGTTCTGGAACTGGAAATATTACGGAAAAATTTATTGGGTATAATATATTTGCTATTGATATTTCAGATGAAATGCTTAGTGTCGCTAGATCAAAATTTCAAGGAAGAAGAAATATATCGATGTTTAATATGGATATTAGGAATTTTTGCTTCAATAAAAGATTTGATTTATGCATTGCTAGTCTTGATGTAATTAATTACCTACACAAAGAGGAAGACATTAAAAAGGTATTTCAACTGACATATGATCATTTAAAAAATAATTCTTTATTTATTTTTGATATTAATAGTAAGTATAAAATCGAAAAATTTATTGGTAATAACATTTTCACTGATGAAGTCGACGATGTCGTTTATATTTGGCAAGGGAATTATGATGATAAGACCAGGATTAATGACTATTTATTGACTTTTTTTATTAAAGGAAATGATGAAAGATATGACAGATTCAGTGAAATTCATTCTGAAAAAGCATATGATGAAATTAAAATTAAAGATATATTAAAAGAAGTCGGATTCGATAAAGTTGAACTATATGACGATTTTAGTTTTAAAAATATTAATGAAAACTCTTTAAGAATTTCTTTTGTAGCATACAAGAAAGGGGAATAAAATGTCAGATTATATAATTAGAGGTATTGAAAAAAATGGGAAATTTAAATTTGTTGGTGCAAAAACCACTGAATTAGTAAATAGTGCTAGAAATGCCCATGAAACTTCAGCAAGTGCATCTGCAGCACTAGGTAGAGCTCTTACTGCAGGCGCATTAATGAGCACTCAGTTAAAGAATCCAGATGATTCATTAACATTAATAATTTCTGGAAATGGGCTGGGAGGAAATATTTTAGTATCAGCTAATAATAAGGGCGAAATAAAAGGTTATATAGATAATCCCAAAGCTGATTTGCCCTCTAATAGAAACAATAAATTAGATGTAGCAGGTATTGTTGGAAATATTGGCTATGTAAAAACTATTATGGATTTGGGAATGAAAGAACCTTATGTAGGGCAGTCTCAAATAATTAGTGGAGAAATAGCAGAAGACATTGCAAATTATTATTTAACCTCTGAACAAGTAAACACAGCTGTTGCATTGGGAGTTTTAGTAGATACAGATCTTTCAATAATTAACTCAGGTGGATATTTAATACAATTATTGCCAGATGTAAATGATGAAGATATAACTAAACTTGAAAAATCAATAACATCAAAACCAAATGTTACTGATTTAATGAAAGACTATGAAGATTTTCAAGAATTATTAACACATTTATTAGAAGACTTTGAATTAGAAGTATTAGAAAAATCAGAAATAGAATGGAAATGTAATTGCTCAAGAGAAAGAACTATAGAAATGTTAAAGACAATAGGAATTGAGGAAATAGAATCAATTCTAGAAGAAGATGGCAAAGCGGAAGTTGTATGTCAGTTTTGCAATGAGCAGTATCAAATTACAAAGGAAGAATTAGAAGAAATATTAATAGAAGTAAAAGAAAATCACACCAATGAATGATTCACTGGTGTGATATTTGAGACTGTAAAATAATTTGTGTATGAAGTTCCTCCTGATTAAGATACAATAAACTTAATCAGGAGGAATTTTTATGGCAAGGAAAAGACCAGAGACAAACAGAAGTAAGATAGCAAGGATGTTAATTG
>JAAYEN010000183.1 GCA_012728775.1 Tissierellia bacterium | reverse complement strand
ATTCAACAAGCTAGTACCACAACAAGCAGTGAAGTACTATATAAGGTAATTATAAGTTTAGATAAATCTGCCGAGGAAATAAAACCAGATATGAACTTAAAGGTCAAATACATCATTGAAAAGCAAGAAAATGTATTTGCAGTTCCTTCTAACTCCATTTATGAAAAAAATGGGAAGTCCTTTATGCTAGTATTAGATGATAAAGAAATTACAACAGTAAGAGAAATTGAAGTTAGTGTAGATTCTAATAACGATTACGAAACTGTTATTAAGGGAGAGACATTAAATGAAAAACTTAGAGTTTTAAACTCCCCCGACTTGTATACTCCAGGTACAGAAATAAGACTTACTGAAACAGCTCCAAATGGTACAGGTGAATAATTTGGAAAAGATAATTGATATGAAGTCTATAGTTAAAAGATATTATATCGGTCAACCCAATGAATTAGAGATACTCCATGGTATAGATTTAGAAGTGTATGCTGGAGAATTTATGTCCATTGTTGGAGCCTCTGGTTCAGGGAAAAGCACCCTTATGAATATAATTGGACTTTTAGATAGGCCTACGGAAGGCAGCTATTTTCTTTCTGGAGAAGATATGAATGCTGCAAAAGACAAAGATCTTTCCTTGATAAGAAATAAAAAAATTGGATTTGTATTCCAAAATTTTAATCTCATTCCTAGGCTAACTGCTTTGAAAAATGTAGAACTTCCTATGCTCTATGCAAAAGTTCCAGCTAGAGAAAGAAGAGAAAGAGCCATGGAATTATTAGCACTAGTGGAGATGGATGGTAGAAGTAATCACCAACCAAATGAACTTTCGGGTGGTCAAAAACAAAGAGTTGCAATTGCAAGAGCTATGGCAAATAAACCAGATATAGTTCTTGCCGATGAGCCAACAGGAGCATTGGATACTAAGACTGGTAGATTAGTTATGGATTTATTTCATAAATTAAATAGGACAGAAAAATCCACACTTATTCTAATAACCCATAATCCAGAGTTGGCAGAAGAAACTAGTCGAATAATAACAATGGTAGATGGCAGGTTAACATAATGGGAATATTTGAAAATGTAAAAATAGCCCTAGAGGGTTTAAGACTAAATAAAATGAGAACATTCCTTACAATGTTAGGAATAATCATAGGTATATCTTCAGTTATAGCAATTATTACTGTAGGAGATTCCTTGAGTAAGTCTGTTTCAAAGGGTTTTGATAACTTAGCTTCCAACTTAATCCAATTTAGTGTTCAGCCTAAAAAAGATAGCGGTGTAGATTGGGGCGAATTAAATAGTAGAGATTATTTCCCCGTGGAATTAATAGAGCAAGTAAAGGACAGATTTGGTACTAGAATTCAGGCAATAGAAATTACAGGAAGTGGTCCTAGTGGTGAAATTAAAAGTGGAAGAACCAGCGTAAAAGTAAATGTAAGTTCCACTTCTCCTGGAGGAAAAGAAACCAATAAAGTCAAAATGATTAACGGAAGATTTTTAGAAGAACTTGATATTTCTCAAAATAAAGAAGTTGCTGTTATCTCAGACAAAGTATTAGAGAAAATTTTTGATAATAAAGTTCAAAATGCAATAGGTTCTCAAATTGATGTAAAGTCAGAAGGAAATGTCATTAGAACATATACAGTTGTTGGAGTCTATGAATATGTGCCTGTAAGTTTTGGGATGATGGGTGGAGAAAATCCTGATTCCCCAACTATTTTGTATATTCCATATACTGTAGGTAACAGACAGTACGCTCCAAAGGATAAAGACATATCTAAACTTTCAAGTTTCTTTATTACCGGAACTGACAGAGAAGACAACGATGCTTTAAAAGATGACATAGAAAATTTCTTTAATAATGGATTTTACAAAAATAACACTAGAGTTGAGCTAAAAGCTATGACTTTAGCATCTCAAATAAGCGAAATTAATAATATAATGGATACTCTAAAACTTGCAATAGGTGGAATTGCCGCAATTTCCTTGCTCGTAGGTGGTATTGGAGTAATGAATATTTTATTAGTTTCTGTAACAGAAAGAACTAGAGAAATTGGAATTAGAAAAGCACTCGGTGCTACTAATACAGATATCCAAGGACAATTTATAATAGAAAGTATAATAATATGTATTATTGGAGGTGCAATTGGGGTATTATTAGGAGGAGTAGGAGGATATGCCATGAGTTCCATTATGAAATCTCCAACCCTGCCATCGATATTAGCCATAGTAATTGCAGTAGGATTCTCCATGTTTATTGGTGTGTTTTTTGGATATTATCCTGCATCAAAAGCGGCAAAATTAAACCCAATCGATGCCCTAAGGCATGAATAATGAGGAGTAATGCATATGTTTAACTTTTTTGGACCAAAAAATTCTATAAAAGCAAAAGATTTTGTAGATATTATGAAAGATGTAGAAGTTTTAGACGTAAGAAGTGAAGATGAAATATCTAAAAGTGAAAAAGCTTACTTCAACAACTATACAGTTATACCATTACATCAATTACAACGTAGAGTAAGTGAATTAGATGAAAGTAAAAAATACTATATTATGTGTCGCTCAGGAGCAAGATCTGCATCTGCTTCTAAAATCTTAGACAAAGCTAATATAGAAAATGTAGTTGTATCAGGTGGTATAATCGGAGTGATACAAAACGCAAGATAGGATTAATATGAAAAATAAAAACTACAAAAAAAGAAGATTGTTAGGGCTATTTTTAGCCCTAATTATTTTAATAGGAGTTTGGATTTATTGGGGAAATACTACAATACTAATAAATAGAATTGAAATTAATAATCCAAAAATCCAAAATTCTTTTAATAACTATAAAATCGCCCATATATCAGACTTACACAATCATGACTGGAAAAACCAACTGATTGATAATCTTAAAAAAGAGTCACCTGACATTATTGTAATTACAGGAGACATTATAGACTCTAGAAGAACTAACGAGCACTTAGCTTTAGTTTTTCTTATAGAAGCAAAAGAAATTGCTCCAATTTATTATGTAACGGGAAATCATGAAGGCAGACATAATTATTATCCAAAATTTAAAACAGAAATGGAAAATTTAGGAGTTCACGTTTTAGATAATAAATCTGTAATGTTAAATAAAAATGACGAAGAAATTAAACTTTTGGGAATTGACGATCCAAGTTTTACCAAAAAAAATGAAATTCTTTCTACAAATTCAGATATATTAAAACACCACATAAAAAATATGGATGACGGATTTGAAGGCTTTAAAATATTACTAGCCCACAGACCCGAATTTTTTCAATCCTACAAAGAGAGTGGTATGGACTTAATATTTAGTGGACACGCCCACGGCGGACAAGTTAGACTTCCACTTATAGGCGGAATAGTAGCCCCCGGTCAAGGTTTTCTCCCAAAATACGACAGTGGTCTTTATAAAGAAGACGATTCTCAATTAGTCGTCAGCCGCGGATTAGGAAACAGCATAATACCTATTAGAATAAATAACAATCCGGAGTTGATTATTATTAAACTGCATTCAAAACAATGAATTAAATTGAAAATTCTCATATAAAAAATCCAGACATTTAGCTGCACTAATAGATAAATGTCTGGCTTATGTTTTTATAATATATCTATCTCTTCACCTGATAGAGCTTTATTCATGCTTCTTACAGCACAGAATTTTCCACACATTGAACAGGTGTCTTCGTGTTCTGGCTTGGATTCGTCTCTTCTTTTTCTAGCTAGATCTGGATCGATTGCGTATTTGAACATTCCTTCCCAGTCCAATTCTTGACGAGCTTTGCTCATTTTATCGTCTATCTCTCTAGCACCTCTTACTCCTTTAGCAATATCTGCGGCATGGGCAGCTATTTTAGAAGTAATAATTCCTTGTTTAACATCGTCTAAATTCGGTAGACAAAGATGTTCTGCTGGAGTTACGTAACATAAAAATGCCGCTCCGTGAGTCGCAGCTATAGCTCCACCTATTGCTGCAGTAATATGGTCATATCCTGGAGCAATGTCAGTTACTAAGGGACCTAATACATAAAATGGAGCACCTTTGCATAAGGTCTCTTGTATTTTCATATTGGCTGCAATTTGATCTATCGGCATATGTCCTGGGCCTTCTACAAGGACTTGGACATCTCTTTCCCAAGCTCTTTGGGTTAGTTCACCTAATCTCACTAACTCTTCGATTTGGGCCAAATCTGAAGCGTCTGCAAGGGATCCTGGCCTACAAGCATCACCTAATGAAATAGTAACGTCATATTCTCTACAAATTTCTAAAATCTCATCGTAATATTCATAAAATGGATTTTCTTCTCCTGTCATACTCATCCAAGCAAAAACTAAAGAT
>JAAYEN010000078.1 GCA_012728775.1 Tissierellia bacterium | reverse complement strand
ACCTACATCCGCTATTCTAGCTATCATTTGTGCATCGTGTCCTGCTCCGGAAGTCATTCTCTTTTGAGTTAGTCCTCTTTTTTTTGCAGATTTTTCTACAGTTTGTACGATTTTTTCGCTAAATGTCACTGGGTCAAATCTCACAAGTTGTTCTGAAGAAATTTGTACTTCGTCTTCTTTTGCTAAGTTTTCCATAAATTCTTTAAGTCTTTGTTCCTCGTCTTTTAAAACTTCGTCATTAGGATTTCTTAAGTCTATTGTAAAAACTACTTTGTCCGGAATTACGTTTATAGCATTTGGCTCAAATTTAATCGTTCCCACTGTTGCTACTGTAGTTCCGTTTGATTGAAGTGCTCTTTCTCGCAAGTAACAGTTAATTTTTGCTGCTGCTAGTCCCGCATCTTTTCTAAGATATGTTGGAGTAGTTCCTGCGTGATTAGCTTCTCCAGTTATAGTAATTTCTTGCCAAGAAATTCCTTGTAGGTTTTCTACTGCTCCTACTTGGATTCCTTCTTTATCTAAAATTGGTCCTTGTTCTACGTGAAGTTCTAAATATGCGTATGGTTTAATAAAACCTGGCTCTACTGTTCCTTCATATCCTATTCTCTTTAGTTCTTCTCCTAAAATAGTTCCATCTACGCCTTCTATTTTTAAAACTTCATCTACATCCATTCCACCAGCATAAACAAGCGATCCCATCATATCTGGTTGGTAACGGATACCTTCTTCATTAGTGAAAGCTCCAATTACAATTGGTCTTTCTGGCTTGAAATCTGCTTCTTTTAAAGTTCTAACTACTTCAATTCCGCCCATTACTCCGTAGCATCCATCATACATTCCCGCATTGATAACTGAATCGATGTGAGAACCTATCATTAGAGCTTCTTGGTCTTTGTTATAATCTTCTTCCCAAATACCAAAAATATTTCCCATTCTGTCTACAACGACTTCCATTCCTGCATCTTTCATCAAGTTGCAAGTGAAATCTCTACCTGCCTTATCTTCGTCTGATGCTGCTACTCTAGCTCTGCCTACGCCTTCTATATGTCCTGTTGCTCCTAAATCTCTTATGGAGTCTAAAAGTCTATTTGAATTTATATTTTTCATTTTAGTCACTCTTCATAACTAGGATATTTTCCATCCCATACTATATCTAAATAACTTTCTCTATCAGTGTCTCCTTCAGTTGAGAAGAAAAGACAAACTGAATGGTCGTTAAGTTGTAATTTTTCTTTCATGTCTGCGTATTTTTCTTTATGAAGAATTTCTGCTATACATCCGAATGGTCCTGCTCCCGACTCTCCAGCAACTAAATTATCATCGCCTTTTAGTGGAGATGCTAGAATTCTCATTCCCTTTGCTGCTACATAGTCTTCAGCTGAAATAAAGAAGTCTACGTGGTCTTCTAAGATATCCCAAGCTATTGTACAAGGTTCGCCACATGCTAGCCCTGCCATAATAGTGTGTAAATCTCCGCTTACATTGTGAATTTTTCCGTCATTTGCTAATGCAGTTCTGTAAAGTGGATCTGCAATTCTCGGTTCTACTATAGTTACAATTGGGGGATTATCTTTGTAATAGTTTAAAATAAATGCTGCTACTGCTGCTGCCATGGAACCTACTCCTGCTTGTAAGAATAAGTGAGTTGGTCTTTCAAGACCTTTATCTTCCAATTCTCTTACTGCTTCGTAAGCCATAGTGGTGTATCCTTGCATAATCCAAAGGGGAATTTCTTCGTATCCGTCCCATGCAGTATCTTGAACTACTACATATCCCTTCTCTTTTGCATCAGCATTTGCTTGCCTAACTGCATCGTCATAATTCATATCTACTATAGATGCATCTGAACCTTCTTTTCTAATGTTTTCTAATCTTTCTGGAGAACTTCCTCTAGGCATATATACAACAGATTTTTGCTTTAATTGATTTGCTGTCCAAGCCACTCCACGTCCGTGGTTTCCATCTGTAGCTGTAACAAAAGTGATGTCTCCTAATTGTTCTTTTACTTCATCTGAAATTAAATCGTGATATGTCATTTCAGCTATATTTTTTCCTAATTGATTAGCAATATATTTTCCAATTGCGTAGGAACCGCCTAATACTTTAAAAGCGTTTAGTCCGAATCTGTAGGATTCGTCTTTTACGTAAAAGCTCTTCACTCCAAATTCTTTTGCAGTATTATCTAATTTAGCTAAAGGTGTTGGCTCATACATATCGAAGGATTCGTGGAAGTGTATTACACCTTTTACTACATCTTCTGTGAAATTTTCTATCGAATGTTTTTCTACTTTGTCCTTGTTATTTGTTTGCAATAATTTTATAGATTCCATTTTTCCTCCTAATTTTTTTCTCTGCTTATTTATAATGCGATTTTCGTGCCAACTTT
>JAAYEN010000343.1 GCA_012728775.1 Tissierellia bacterium | reverse complement strand
GACTATACAAATTTCTTTCTAGATTTAACCTTTGAAAATCTTGAAAAGGATGTATATAAAACTGGAACATTCTTAGATTGGAAAGAAAAATGGGATAGTAGAATAAAAGAAGAAAATAAATCCCAAGTGGAACTTTTGGAATATATGAAAAATTACAATCCCGCCTTAATACCAAGAAATTATTGGGTAGAAAGAGCTTTGAAGTTAGTGGAAGATGAAGGAGATTATTCTGATTTTAATAGACTATTAGAAGCCTTAAAGGAGCCCTTTGCCCATAAAGGCTATCAAGAATTTTACAGAGTCGTTCCTGAAAATATGGAATATGTAACTTATTGCGGAACATAAAAAAAGGATCTTATGCTATCATAAGATCTCAAAGCGATGATAAACCCTTTATTAAGGTCGGAATATCATTCTTTTTCGAGGGTTTATGGCCCGCCGGCCCGAGGGTACTCGAAAAAGAATGATATGGAGACCTTTTTGGGCAGTTTCGGATTTTATACTATCATAAGATCTCTACTTTTTTACTAATTCTTGGTAAGGTTCAGGTATTCCCACATAAGCCTTATAAACTTTCCCACAAACCCGGGTATTGTTCAAACAAATTTTTTCTTCATGTATGGCAATAGTTTCATGAGCAATAATTGATATCCCTTGTGTTTTCCCTGAATTAGCATCCATACCAGAAGGAATATCGATAGAAACAATCATATGTCCATTCTTGTTAATGGTATTTATGGTTTCTTTGGAAATTCCTTTCACTTCCCTATCCAAACCGATTCCAAATATGGCATCTACTACTACTTCATTTTCCTTTAGAGATTTTTTCAATACATCCAAATCTTCAGTACTATTGATGTAGCAGATATTTCTGGTCATGCGTTCCAAAATTTCTAGGTTTTTCTTAGCTTCAGGAGTTTTAACTTCTTTAATAATAAATACGTCCACTTCTTTATTATTTAAAATTAGATGTCTAGCCACAGCTAAACCATCTCCCCCGTTATTTCCACTACCACATACAACAGTATAGGAATTAAAACGCTTAATGTGATTAAACACTGCCATAGCCGCATTTTCCATAAGAATAAGTGAATCAATTCCAAAGTCTTCTATGGCTCTTTTGTCCAACTTTTCCATACTTTCCTTTGTAATAGTCATAGCTTCATCTCCTTTAAAACTATAATTTATTGTTGAGTCGCCACTGGTTCCTCTCCTAAATATCTTAAAGCAGCATTTAATACAATTTCTTCATCACCTACCAAAACGTCAGGCGTTACTCCATTATTTGTAATATATTCGCCACTACTATCAACTATTTTACCCAATTTATACTGAAATATTAAGCCAGAATTAGGAAAAATACTTAGTCTTGGATATCCCAAGCCATCTAATGGTTCTCCCTTTGTATGCCTTCCAATTACAGTGGCAAAACCTGTATCTTTACAGAATTGAGCGAAATTTTCTAGACCATTGGAAGATTTTTCATCAACTAACAAATAAATATTTCCCATATAGTTTTGTGAATTATAAGGCTCTATCTTTTCACTTATACTTACTAAATAATCACCGGAAGGTAGCTTTTCTTTTTTCCTGTCCATTTTTTGAATCTTTTCTTCTGCAATCTCTCCATCTTTAGCAATGACATTTAAATTATATTCATACTCTCGATTCGCCAAAGGAGAAACTAAAAAATCAGTCCAATACGAATTACTAGAACTGTTATTGTCCTTTAGGTTTATAATGATATTCTTGTAATCATGTAAATCATAAGTCAAATATTCTGATCCATAAATATCCTCCGAAAATCCATCTAAAAATTGATGGGGATTTTCTATATTAAGCACCAAGGTATCCTCAGAATGTTTGGACCACCCAAAAGAAGCAGAAGAAGAATTGAATCCCTGTCTCATTCTAAAATAACTTAATAAATTATTCATACTCATGTGAAAATAGGTTTTATTAGTTTTCTCTGAGTTTACAACCTCGGATAAATCGGAATAATATTTTTCGTTATAAATAATATCGTAACTTCCTATATTTTCCATAGCATAAAAATATTCCTTGGAAACTATTTCTAAATCTCCAATACCACCGTATACATCCAAATTTTCTTTTACGATGGAGTAGAATTTTTTTATATTAATTCTATCTTCATTTTCAATTTTATCTCTGTAAATTTTATTTATCTCTTTATAATTTAAACCCGCATCTTGAATCTCGTCAAAAAAAGGATAATTTTCTTCCAACTCGCCCCACATAAAATCAAAATCTTCCAAAGCTTGTACCTTGTTAAACTCTTTGATATAACTTGTATTTGAGAATTTATTATACAAAGGCGGGAAAAGCTGTAAGCCCACAATAACCACAGTTAAAACTAAAGATGCAAATTTTAAAAACTTAGTCCATGCAGTTTTAAATTCTGATTGTTCTTTGCCATTTTCCTCCAAAATAATCACCTCTAATTAATAGGATAGCATTTAACTATCGATTAATAAAGCAAGAATTTTCTTTTGATATATTTTTATCCTTAAAGGTAAAATTATCATTGAATTAATTTAAAATCTATGTTAAGATATAATTCCTGTGGTGGTATCGCCAAGTGGTAAGGCAAAGGTCTGCAACACCTTCATCACCAGTTCAAATCTGGTTACCACCTCCAGAAAATTAGGGAGATTTCTTTTTAGAAGTCTCCTATTTTTATATAGGAGGACAAAGTGATAAAAGGAATATTACTTGATATGGACGGATTGATTTCAGATACGGAAACCCTCCATATGAAAGCATATCAAGATGCATTTAGAGAAAAAGATGTTGAAATATCCGATGAGAAATATCAAAGTCATTGGATAAAAGCTGGGCTAGGAGTTAGGGATCTATTAGATGAACTAAATTTAGATTTAGAAGTAGAAGAAATGAGAAATTTGAAGAAAGTTCATTTCGATTATTATCTAGACACAAAACTTAGACCCATGCCCTATGCAATAGAATTCGTGAAG
>JAAYEN010000247.1 GCA_012728775.1 Tissierellia bacterium | reverse complement strand
CGATGCGAATGTCTACGACGTAGTAGAGGTTTCAGAAGACAAACTCATCGGCGAAATAATAGAGATGAGAGGCGATAGAGCCTCTATTCAAGTATATGAAGAAACGACGGGAATTGGTCCTGGAGAACCAGTATATACTACTGGAGCTCCTCTTTCTGTTGAGCTAGGACCTGGAATGCTTGAGGGAATGTTTGATGGAATTCAAAGACCCCTTGAGAGATTGAGATTTGAAGCTGGGGATTTCCTAACTAGAGGAGTAGTTGTTCCATCTTTGGATAGAGAAAAACTTTGGGAATTTGAATCAACAGTTTCTGTAGGAGATGAGGTTCAAGAAGGGGACGTAGTTGGTACGGTACAAGAGACTACCTTGGTTCTTCACAGAATAATGGTTCCACCAGGAGTTAGAGGAGAGATAACCGCTATAGAATCAGGACAATACCACGTAGATGATGTAGTTTACGTAGTTAAGACTGAAAGTGGCGAAATAAAAGAATTAACTTTGATGCAAAAATGGCCAGTAAGAAGAGGTAGACCATATGCAAAAAAATTCGACCCTAAATACCCACTAATAACTGGGCAAAGGGTTATAGATACATTTTTCCCAGCTGCAAAAGGTGGAGCGGCAGCTATACCAGGTCCTTTCGGATCAGGTAAGACAGTAATACAACATCAGCTTGCAAAGTATTCAGATGCACAAATCGTAATATATGTAGGTTGCGGAGAACGTGGAAATGAGATGACAGACGTATTGGAAGAATTCCCAGCATTGATTGACCCAGAAACTGGTGAATCATTGATGAAGAGAACAGTTCTTATTGCTAATACATCTAACATGCCAGTTGCTGCTAGGGAAGCTAGTATTTACACAGGTATTACTATTGCAGAATACTTTAGAGATATGGGATATTCAGTAGCATTATTTGCAGACTCCACATCTAGATGGGCAGAAGCACTTCGTGAGATGTCAGGACGTTTGGAAGAGATGCCTGGAGACGAAGGTTATCCAGCCTATCTTGCATCTCGTATTGCAGAGTTTTACGAAAGAGCTGGAAGAGTTTTATCCCAAGGAAAAGAAGGAAGAGAAGGAGCACTGACAGCTATTGGAGCAGTTTCACCACCAGGGGGAGACTTATCCGAGCCGGTAACCCAATCTACATTGAGAATTGTAAAAGTTTTCTGGGGACTAGATTATGCTCTATCGTATGCACGTCACTTTCCAGCGATTAACTGGATAAACTCTTATTCACTATATCAAGACAAAATAGATAAATATTTTGATGAAAATGTGGACAAATCTTTTTCTAATACTAGAAAAGAAGCAATGGGTATTTTGACAGATGAGTCGGAGTTACAAGAAATAGTAAGACTAGTTGGGGCAGACTCTCTATCAGAACAAGACCAATTGAAACTAGAAGTTGCAAAAATGCTTCGAGAAGACTTTTTGCAACAAAACTCCTTCCATGAAGTAGATACCTATTGCCCATTAGATAAACAAATAGTAATGTTAAAATCTATTTTGGAATTTTATCATGAGAGTTTAAAAGCTTTAGATAAGAGAGTTTATCTAAGTGAGATAAAAAATTTACCAGTTAGAGAAAGAATTGCTAGAATGAAGTATATTGAAAACGAAGTGGCAGTAGATGAAATTAATGAAATAAGACAAGAAATTATAAATGAAATTACACAACTTATAGACAAAGGAGGAATACAATAATGCTTAAAGAATATAAAACAGCAACGGAAGTTGTAGGTCCTCTAATGGTTGTAGAAGGTGTAGAAGGCGTTAAATATGAAGAACTTGTGGATATTAGACTTCAAAACGGAGAAAGACGTCGTGGTAGAGTCTTGGAAATTGATCAAGACAAAGCCTTGGTACAAGTTTACGAAGGCACAAGTGGAATCAATTTGAAAGGAACGAGTTCTAGATTTTTAGGGAAACCCCTTGAATTAGGTGTAAGTGAAGCCATGATTGGCCGTGTATTTGACGGTCTTGGCCAACCTATAGATGGAGGGCCTGAGATAATTGCAGAAGAATTAAGGGATATAAATGGAACTCCTATGAATCCAGTTTCTAGAAACTATCCAGATGAGTTTATTCAAACAGGAGTTTCTGTAATAGATGGACTTAATACTTTAGTTCGTGGACAAAAACTTCCAATATTCTCAGCATCAGGTATGCCTCACAATAATCTAGCAGCTCAAATAGCTAGACAGGCAAAAGTTTTAGGGCAAGACTCTAAATTTGCTATTGTGTTTGCAGCTTTGGGGATTACATTTGAAGAATCTCAATACTTTATTGACGATTTCAATGAGCATGGCTCCATAGATCAGTCAGTATTGTTTATTAATTTGGCTAATGACCCAGCGATAGAAAGAATTTCAACTCCAAAGATGGCGTTAACTTGCGCGGAATATCTGGCATTTGAAAAGGGAATGCACGTACTTGTTATTATGACTGATATGACTAACTATGCAGAAGCACTTCGTGAAGTATCTGCAGCTAGAAAAGAAGTACCAGGACGTAGAGGATATCCAGGATATCTTTATACAGACTTAGCAGGAATATATGAAAGGGCTGGAAGAATAAAAGGAAGAGAAGGATCTATTACTCAAATTCCGATTCTTACAATGCCAGAAGATGACATAACTCATCCAATTCCTGACTTAACAGGATATATTACAGAAGGTCAAATAATCATTTCTAGAGAATTGCATAAAGCTAGTATAGCTCCACCCCTTGATGTTACACCATCTCTATCACGTCTTAAAGACAAAGGTATCGGAGAAGGAAAAACTAGAGAAGACCACGCAAATACCATGAACCAAATTTACGCAGCTTATACATCAGGTATTCAATCCAGAGAATTAGCTACGATTTTAGGTGAGTCTGCGTTATCAGATACAGACAAAGCATTTATGAGATTTGCCGATGAATTTGAAAAAAGATATGTAGGTCAAGGATTCTACACAAATAGAACCATTACAGAAACTTTAGACTTAGGTTGGGAACTTCTAGCTATGTTACCGAGATATGAGCTTAAGAGAATTGATGATAAACTAATAGATAAATATCTTGGACCAGCTGATAATAAAGCTGATGAAGAAATAGCGGAAGAACTTGAAGTAATTGAGGAAGATTTAGTAATAGAAGACGAAGAAGAAAGATAGGTGAGACAATATGGCTATTTTAAATGTCAATCCTACCCGTATGGAGTTGCAACGACTTCGTAGAAGATATTCGGTTGCTGCTAGGGGTCATAAATTACTAAAGGATAAACAAGACGAATTAGTTCGTAGGTTTATCATCTTAATAAGAAGAAATGAAAAACTGAGAATTGAAGTTGAAAAAGAACTTATTAGTTCTTTTAAAGACTTCACCATGGCCAGTGCCCTTGCGGTTCCAAATTTCTTAGAGCTAGCTTTATCCCTTCCTAAACAAAGGGTATATGTAGATGTAGAAGTAAATAATATAATGAGTGTAAATATTCCTGAAATGGAATTTATTAAACAAAATGTAATAGATTTAGGAGATGAGAAGCAATCTTCTAGTATTTATCCCTATGGTTTTACTCATACAAATGCGGAACTAGATAGAGCAGTGTCTAGATTAGATAAAATTTTAGAGCAATTGCTAGAATTAGCAGAAGTAGAAAAAACTGCCCAATTGATGGCAGACGAAATCGAAGTCACAAGACGTAGGGTAAATGCTCTGGAATACAGAACGATTCCAGACTTAGAAGAGACAATCAAGTTTATCCGAATGAGATTAGAAGAAAGCGAAAGAGAAACTATAACTCGCTTAATGAAAACTAAGGATTTGATTGCGAATAATTAATTAAAATAGGAAGACAACATTTTAGTTGCTCTTCCTTTTTATTGAAAATTTTACTAATATAATGATTTATCAAAATATTTCAGTATTATAGTAAAATAAAAGGGCTGTAATACAGTATTTGACTGTACTACAGCCATCCTATATAATGTAATTAATAGGAGGTAGATGTGAAAAAATTTAAAGATACTATTGTTGTTGGTTTTGCACTTTTTGCAATGTTTTTAGGCGCTGGAAATTTAATATTCCCACCAACATTAGGTGCTATTGCAGGAGATAAATGGATTGGAGCTTTAATAGGATTTATACTAACTGGGGTAGGTCTTCCAGTACTTGGAGTAATAGCTGCTTCAAAGGCAGGAGGAAAATCTGTTGACGTGGCAAAACATTT
>JAAYEN010000302.1 GCA_012728775.1 Tissierellia bacterium | reverse complement strand
GCTTTTGCGAATTGGGCTTGGGGAATTCCTATGCTCATATGGTTAGTCGGTGGTGGTATCATTCTTACCATCGCATCAGGTGGAGTGCAATTTCGAAGACTGGGATGGATTTTAAAAAATACTATCCTAAGTAAGCAAATGCGTGAGACTAAAGAAGAAGGAAAGATTTCTAGTTATCAAGCTGTTTTGGCAGCTCTTAGTGGAACTATTGGAACTGGAAATATTATAGGGGTAGCTATTGGTATTGTAAGAGGTGGACCTGGAGCGATTTTCTGGATGTGGGTAGTAGGCTTTGTCGCCATGGCTATTAAATATTCTGAAGTTGTTTGTTCAATTAAATATCGAGAGAAAAGACTTGATGGAGAATATAATGCTGGACCTTTTATGTACATAAAAAAGGGATTTCCAATTAAATCTATTGGAACTGTTTTAGCAGTTATTTATGCACTATCTTTAATAATTAATCTTTTAATAGCTGCAGGAGTTCACACTGGTGCTTTAGTAGATAATCTACAAGAATTCAATATCAATAGATGGGTTTCAACAATTATATCAATGGTATTAGTATTTGTTGTAGTTTTAGGTGGAGTTCAAGTCCTTGTAAAAATTACTGACAAACTAGTTCCAATTATGTCTGTAATTTATATTATAGGTGGAACGGCTGTTATACTACTTAATATAAGAAACTTAATTCCATCAATCGGACTAATATTTAGCCATGCTTTTCAACCTTCAGCAGCTGTCGGAGGATTTGCAGGAGCAAGTGTCAGTGCAGCCATCAGATGGGGTACTGCTAGGGGAATGTATTCCAGTGACTCTGGTAATGGTATCCAAGCTATAATGCACGGTCAAGCGGAAGTAGATCATCCTGTAGCACAAGGTATCTGGGGTGTATTTGAAGTATTTTTCGATACAATTATTATATGTTCTTTTACAGCTATGGCACTACTTACATCAGGTGTTTGGACTGGGGAAGTTCAAGACCCTGCTACAATGTCCATTAGAGCTTTCGAAGGTTCTTTAGGATTTATTGGAAAATTAATAATAGTAGTGGCAGTAGTATTATTTGCTTTTTCTTGTGTATTGAGTTTTGTTTACTTTATAGAATCCCAAGTAACTTCTCTAACAGGAAATAAGAAAATTGGTAAAGCAGTTCAAATGTTATTTATAGCAATAATGCTTTTAGGTGGATTATACGGAGTAGAGAAGATAATAATCCTAGCAGATGCAGGTAATGCTATTTCAATCTTTACAAATATGACTGCAATGGTGCTTCTATCAGGTATGATACGTAAAGAAACTGTTGATTATTTTAAAGATAAATAGTATTTAATAATTTACTTTTCTGTTGTTTTACTATATAGTAAATATAAATAAATTGATTATTAATTAAGGGAGTGGATGTAAATGAGGCCGATTATTGGGGTTACTTCAAATTATTCTGATGACGATATGCGATTTGTAGCACAAGGCTTGGGGGCTAGAGGTCAGGAGTGGTCTGTTATCGCAAACGATTATTCAGATGCAATAATAGAAGCAGGCGGAATACCTGTTGTTATTCCAATTACTGAAGATGAGGAATATTTAGAAAAAATTGCTGATTTGATTGATGGATTACTTTTAACTGGTGGCGCTGATATAAATCCTTTATTAGCAGGACAAAGACCAGATGAAAAAACAGGTAGAATAGCTCCTCAAAGGGATTCTCAAGAGATGATCCTCTTGGATTACTTCTACAATAATACAAAAAAACCTATTTTAGGAATATGCCGTGGAATGCAATTTCTTAATGTGTTTTTTAACGGAAGTTTAATTCTGGATCTTCCAAGGGATGGATACCTTCCCCACACTTTGATTAACAATGAAAGATATTTCCCTTCTCACTCTGTGGAAATAAATGAAGATTCCATACTAAGAGAAATTTTCGAAAGTGACTCTATAATGGTTAATTCTTTTCACCATCAAGCTGTTGGAAATTTAGGCGAAAAGCTTAAAGCCTCTGGAAAATCTGAAGATGGCGTAATTGAAGCTATGGAGTATCACGACTTAAATGAAAGATTTATTCTAGCAGTACAATGGCATCCTGAAATGATGTCCATCGCCGATGAAGATCACCAAAGAATATTTGAATACTTTGTAAATGAAGCTAAACCTAAGTAAATAGTAAAAACTTACAACCTCTAATTTAAATTGGAGGTTGTAAGTTTTTATTAACTTGAACTAATAACATAACCAAGACCAAAGAAAAAACTCCCTCATTCTAAGAATTAAGGAGTCTTGATTTATATTACAATATTTAATTATTTAAGATATTCTAATGCACTTCTTACATGTAATTCTACACCAATAGGTAGTACATCTTCGTCGATGTTAAATTTAGGGTGGTGATGGGCATAATTTGTGCCTTTTTCTTCGTCTCCTACTCCTAGAAATAGAAATGTTCCAGGAACTTTATTGGAAAAGTCTGAAAAATCTTCTCCCACCATTACACTTATATCTGATGAAACGATATTTTCTGCTCCCATATTTTCTACTATTATTTCTTCGACAAATTTCGTCATCTCTTCGTCGTTATTTACTAATTCATTTCCACATTTAAATTCTAGAGAACATGTCACCTTTTGAGTTTTGCTTATTCCTTCTACGATTTCTCTCATTCTTTCTTGAATAGCTTCAGTATTTGGATGTAAGCATCTTAATGAGCCTTCTATATTAGCTTTTTCTGGAATAATAATGGGAAAACTTCCTGCATTGAACTTTCCAAAAGTGACAATGGTAGGAGTCATAGCGTCGATTTCATTTTGAACCATATTTTGAATTCCTTGAATCATATCTATTCCCACTAAAATAGGACTAATAGCTTTATGAGGCGATCCTCCATGTCCTCCTACTCCATTTACAGTCAATTTAAAATAATAGCTAGATGCCATTAATGCTCCAGTAACCAGTCCAATCTTTCCCGACTCCAATGGGGACCAAAGATGCATCCCTAGCACAGCGTCTACTTTTGGGTTTTCTAAAACTCCTTCTTCCACCATCAAGTATGCTCCTGCATCTTCTTCGTTAGGTTGGAATATAAATTTAACATTTCCATGGAGTTCTTCTTTTTTACTTGCTAAAATCTTTGCTGCAATTAAAAGCATGGCCATATGTCCGTCATGACCGCATCCGTGCATAACTCCTGTGTTTTTTGATGAAAATTCTAATTCCGTTTGTTCTATAATAGGAAGAGCGTCCATATCTGATCTTAAAGCTATAGTTTTTCCTGGATAAGCTCCTTTTAAAACGCCTACTACTCCAGTTTTTGCTACATTTCTTTGGACTTCTATTCCCAGCTCTTCAAGGTAATTTGCAATTATCTCAGAGGTTCTAAATTCTTCAAATCCCAATTCTGGGTTTTCGTGGAAATCTCTTCTAAGTCTTATTAATTCTTCATTATGTAATGCTATTTCTGATTTTAAGTCCATTTTAATCCCCCTTCTTGTGCATAATAATCCATCTTTAGTATATTGTAATAGAAATTATTTTATTTAACATCTACAATTTAATAGATTTAAGGGAAAGATTTCTATACAAATTGTATAAAAAATGCACTTCTTTTCAAAAGTGCATGAAACTGCCTACAAGGTTTCCACATCATTCTTTTTTGAGTACCCTCGGGCCGGCGGGCCATATACGCTCAAAAAAGAATGATATTCCGACCTTAATAAAGCTTTTGTCATATCTTTAATGCACTCCTTTTTCAAAAGTGCATTTTCGATTTATTCTTAAATTTTACCTACTAGGTCTATTCCTGGTGTTAATGTGTCTCCACCATCATCCCAATTAGCTGGGCATACTTGGTCCCCGTGTTTGTAAACGTATTGAGAAGCTTTAACTTTTCTTAAAAGTTCTTTTGCTGCTCTACCTACTCCTTGTTGGTGGATTTCGTAGGCTACGATTTCCTTGTCAGGATTTATTACAAAGGATCCTCTAAGTGCTTGGCCTTCTTCTTCAATTAATACTCCAAACATTTCAGAAAGTGTAAAGTTTCTATCTGATACTAGTGGATATTCTACTTTTTTAATAGCTTCTGATGCGTCTTTCCACGCTTTGTGAACGAATTCTGAATCTGTTGAAACTCCATAAATTTCAGCTCCGATGCTTTGGAACTCTCCATAATGATTAGCTAAATCTTCTAATTCAGTTGGACATACGAAAGTAAAGTCTCCTGGATAAAAGAAAAATACTGACCATTGACCTTCCAAATCTTTGTCTGTTAAATCTACAAAATCATTTTTGTAAAACATTGGCGCTTTAAATTCTTCTACTTTTTTTCCGATTAAATTTCCCATTTTTTCACCTCATAATATTTTCACACTGTAATGTGTACTGTTTCTGTAATAATAGTATAGCATAAATTGATAATTAAAACCATTATAATTTTATATTTTTTCTATTTTCTTTTTAAAAATTCCTCTAACGTCCTCTTTTTCTATTATTCCGGTTTTTATTCCTAGGTAAATATAAGATACCACTGCTAGTAAAATACAAAATATAAGCATTAAATTATTAGGTGCTAGAAAATATATAAATCTTACAATCGAAATTACTATGATGGAATTTATTATGGTTTTTAATAAACTCATGGCTAAAATCTCCCTAGAAAGTTCTATGCCCTTAATTCCTAACCAAATAACACAAGCTAATCCCGTTATTGTCATGGAAATACTAGTCCCCATGGCCAAACCAGTGATTCCAAATATCTTAGAAAGCCATAAATTAAGTCCTATATTTAGAAAAACACTTAAAATAGAGAGGATTACAGGTTCTCTTATTTGCTTTAATGAATAAAATACCCTTTGTCCTATGGAATTT
>JAAYEN010000164.1 GCA_012728775.1 Tissierellia bacterium | reverse complement strand
TGGCTTAGAGCACTTAATGAACCTATCAGACCACCATTTATACTTAATACGGAAAGGACAATAATCACTATTCCAATTAGCATAATTATACCTTGAATAAAATCATTTATGGCAGTTGCCATATATCCACCTACAATTACGTATATTGCAGTTAGCCCAGCCATTATTAAAATACAAAGAGTATAATCAATGGAAAATGCCATGCTAAAAAGTCTAGACAATCCATTGTAAAGGGAGGCTGTATAGGGAATTAAAAATATAAATATCAAAATGGCACTAAAGTAACGCAGGGATTTACTTCCAAATCGTTTTTCAAAAAAATCTGGCATGGTAGTAGAATTTAGTTTTTGAGAAATTAAATGAGTTCTTTTACCCAAAACTATCCAAGCTAAGGCAGAACCTAAAATAGCATTTCCAATTCCTATCCATGTAGCTGAAAGTCCAAACCTCCAACCGAATTGGCCAGCATAACCAATAAAAATTACAGCAGAAAAATAAGAAGTACCATAAGCAAAAGATGTAAGCCAAGGACCGACAGTTCTATTTCCTAAAACAAATCCAGAAACGTCTGTGGCATGACTTTTACTGAAAAAGCCAACAGCTAACATACTTGCAAAAAACGAAAATAATAATAAAAATTTCATAGTTGCCTCCTCAGGCTATATTTTGTGATTACAAAAAGAGGAATAAAAAAACCGTCCTCTTGGTTGAGAGGACGGAAATCACCCGTGTTACCACCTCTATTTGCAAAGAATCTTACAAAACTTTGCCTCACTAGGTACGCTTGATTTTCTCAAGTTATACCCTCCCACTATAACGGGCGGAACCGTCAATCCCTACTATTATTTTCAGGAAGAAGCGTAGAGAAGGTATTCGCATATTCTCAAACTCTTAATGCCTTTCACCTGACGGCATCTCTCTGGAAGAGGATTATATGTTACTCTTTTCTCATAAGCTTTTGCTATAAATTTATTATTGTTGCTAAGTATATACGAATGAAAATGAATTGTCAATTAAATTTCGTATAATATTTCACTCTAAATATAATGATTTTATAAATTATTTATTTTTTCTGGCAAATATTTCCAGTATCTTTTTGGCATATTATTTTGCATCAATTTCAAATTTTCTCTTTCGTCAATTTTAATTGCGTTGTAAAATTCCACCCAACATTCTTCGAAGAAAGTATCTTTAGAGCCCTTATTAATATACATATCGCCAACATCATAATATGAGATTTCACCCTCATTATAAATACTGCACTTTTTTCTTTTCATATCCAAGATAATGAATTTTTCTTTTGGAATCCTATTTTTAAAATGAAGGGTAAGCAAATCTAAGATGTCATTTTTAGGTTCCATTTCTCCATAGAAATAATCTCCCTTTATCTTTTTAAATCTTAAAAGTCCCTTGTAGCTATGATTTTCTGAATATACATTTTTTATCATTTGATTGAACTTAATTGCCTCTTCAGTGGAGCCTCCTAAATAAACATTACCATAGAGGTATTTTCCCTTTAGTACTCTAGCTATATGAGTTCCTTTTTCTAACTCGTAAGATCTAAATGCAGTTTTTATGCTATTTAAAAAATTGTAGCCAAAATTTTTAACTATTGAGTCCTTTACTCTTTTATAAAATTCCTTTGAAGTTTTGATTGCAATTTCATCAGCTAAAAATGAACTTTCAAAGGATTTTGGATAAAAATGTGCAATTTCAATATTTTTATATCCGACAAAGATTGCTGAAAATAATCCCTCAATAGTATTTTCATAAATGTATTTCATATTATTCAAAGAAGGACAGCTGTTCTACATTGGTTCCTTCTTGCCTCCTTATTATTTCTTTTAAATCTTCTTTAGAAGAAAATTTATTTCCTCGATATTTTCCATCAATAGTAATAAAATTAATTGCTCGTTTAGTAGAGATTTTTAGAAGTTTTAAATCATCGAAACTCAAATTTGAATATTTTCTTGCATTTATAATTCGCCAAGCGTATGTAGAACCGATTCCAGGTATTCTTATAAGTTCTTCATAACTTGCCCTATTTAATTCCAATGGGAATATATCCAAATTTTCTAAAGCCCAATTAGCTTTAGGATCTAAGGTCAAATCAAAATAGGGGTTTTCACTTTTTAGTATTTCTGAAGCCTTGAACCCATAGAATCTTAAAAGCCAATCAGCTTGGTAAATTCTATGTTCTCTAAGTATTGGGGCCTTTTTTATTCCTTCTGTAAATTTTGACTTCACTACTGGAACATATCCTGAATAATATACTCTCTTTAGATTAAAATCTTGATATAAGGATTCCGCTTTGTTAATAATAGTCAAGTCATCTTCTTTACTGGCGCCTATTATCATTTGGGTAGATTGGCCAGCAGGTAAAAACAAAGGAGTTTTTTTGTATTTCTTTTTGTCCTCAATGTATTCAGAAATAGAATCCGAAGCAAAACCCATTGGTTTTAAAATACTATCATAGGATTTTTGGGGTGCTAGTAAACTTAAAGATTTTTGAGTGGGAAGTTCTATATTAATACTCATCCGATCAATTAATGAGCCCAATTTTTTTATAAGTTCATCAGATGCTCCGGGAATGGCTTTCATATGAATATATCCGTTGAAATGTTCCTTATTTCTAAGAAGTTCAGCCACTTCGATGAGCTTTAACATAGTTTCATCTGGACTTTTAATTATTCCACTAGATAAAAATAAACCTTCGATATAGTTTCGTTTATAGAAATTAATTACTAAATCCG
>JAAYEN010000082.1 GCA_012728775.1 Tissierellia bacterium | reverse complement strand
GTCCATTTTTATTTTCCATGAATTGGGTATAATTTATTGATAGTGGAGGTAAGAAATTATGATAAATGGGGTAATGATGCAAGGTTTTGAGTGGTATTTGCCTGATGATGGAGAATACTATAAAAGACTAAAGGGTTATGCTGCGCAAATAAAAAAAGCTGGAATAGATTCTTTGTGGTTGCCACCGATGTTTAAAGCTACAGGAACCAATGACGTTGGATATGGAGTTTATGACTTATATGACTTGGGTGAGTTCGACCAAAAGGGAAGTGTAAGAACTAAATATGGAACTATAGATGAGTTAAGAGAGGCCATTGAAGAGCTTCACAAACACGATATTAAGGTTTATGCAGACGTAGTAATGAATCATAAAGCTGGAGCAGACTATCCTGAAACTTTTATGGCGGTTCAAGTAGATGAATACGATCGAAACAAGGAGATTTCTGAAGCTAGGGATATAGAAGCTTGGACGGGGTTCAATTTTCCAGGTAGACGGGGCAAATACTCAGATTTTGTGTGGAATTTTAGTCACTTTTCTGGAGTCGATTTTGATAATAAAACAGGTACAGGTGGAATTTTTAAAGTTTTAGGTAATGGCAAGGATTGGAATGAGGGAGTGGCCACTGAAAAGGGCAATTTCGATTATTTGATGTTTGCTGATTTGGATTTAGAAAATGAAGATGTGAGACAAGAACTATTCAGGTGGTCTGAATGGTTTATTAATCACGTGGATATAGATGGTATAAGATTTGACGCATTGAAACATATAAGTGACACTTTTTTGAAGGATTTTATCGTCAATTTAGAGGAAAAATCCAAGAAAGATTTGTATTATTTTGGGGAGTTTTGGGTTAATTCCAGAGATACCAACAATAAGTATTTGTATGAGACTAAATATAAGACAAATTTACTAGATACGGTATTGCATTTCAATTTACATGAGGCATCTGTAAATGGACAAGGATATGATATTAGAAAGATTTTTGACAATACCATTGTGCAAGAACATCCCATATTAGCTGTAACATTTGTAGATAATCACGATTCTCAACCTGAGCAATCTTTGGAATCTTTCGTACAGCCTTGGTTTAAGAAAATTGCTTATGGGTTAATCTTACTTAGAAAAGATGGTTATCCTTGCATATTTTATGGCGATTATTTCGGCATTGAACACAGTGGCATAGAAGGTCAACAAGAAATGATAGAAAATCTCTTGTGGATACGAAATAATTACGCCTATGGAAATCAAACGGATTATTTTGTAGAACCTCAATTAATAGGCTGGGTAAGACATGGAGATGAAGAACATCCTGGAAGATTGGCAGTGGTTATTTCCACTGGGGATATGAAAACCCTACAAATGAATGTGGGTAAAGATCAAGCTGGGAAACATTATATAGACCTTACTGGAGGAAATCAAAACGAAATAATTATTGATGATGATGGAAATGGAAACTTTGAAGTAGGTCCTGGGACCTTATCTGCATGGGCAGAAGCGCCAAATAATTGATTATAGACGGCAAAAATCCAGGTAGTGTGGGGTACCTGGATTCTTGCACAATTATCTAACAAAATTAATAAGAGGTAAAACAATAATTATGATAATAATTATCATTGATAACTGTTATCGTAAACATTGTATATCATATTATTATATTTGTAAAGTACTTTTTTAAATAATTATTAATAATTTGCAATTTAAGTTTATGAGGATATATCCTTATTATTTAATATCAATAGAAAGTTGTAAATAGCTAGTTTTCAAAGTTTTAAACTAAGGAAACTAGCTAAATTTATTTTCTTAAATATCTGTACTTTCTTTTTGTTCTTCTTCTTTTTTATTTTCTTTTACTGTAACCCTTAATTTAGAAACTCTATTTTTTTCAATTTCCAAAACAGTAAACTCTAGATTTTTATATTCTAAAACTTCTCCATGTTCTGGAATTTTATCGAAGACTTCGACTACAAATCCGCCAATGGTGTCGACTTCATCTGATTCTAAATCCAAATCTATTTCTTCTTTAACTTCATCAAGGCGAACCATTCCGTCTATTATAAACACATTATTTTTTAAGACTAAGATTCCATCGCTTTCAGAGTCATCGTCATATTCGTCTTCGATTTCTCCTACGATTTCCTCGATTAAATCTTCCATAGTTACAATACCTTCAGTTCCACCATATTCATCTAAAACTATTGCGAAGGTTCCATTATTATTACGCATTTGCTCAAATAAGTCTGCAGTTTTTTGGTATTCAAATGTATAAATAGGTTTTCTTACGACTTCTTTTAAATCTATAACTTCATGTCCTACAAAATGAGGTAGTAAATCTTTTATATGCAAAATTCCCAATAAATTGTCTATGTCTTCTTCATATACAGGAACTCTAGAAAATCCTTCTTCATTAAATAGTTCTATAATTTCTTCAATAGAACTATCAATATCTACAGCAATTACATCGGTTCTAGGTGTCATTACGTCTTTTACAAAGGAGTCTCTAAAGGCTACTACCTTTTCAATCATTCCAAATTCTTCTACGTCCAAAAGACCTTCGTCTTTACTCAAGTTCATAGCTGTAAACAATTCGTCTTCAGTAATTTTAGGCTCTTTTGAATCCATTTCTAGACCAAATAAAGATCCTATTGCTCTAGAAATAAATCTAATAAACAGAGTCAGTGGGGAAGCTACTTTAGTAAAGATTCTGGAGAATTTATAAAACTTTATAGCAACAATATCTCCCTTTGTTATGGAAACAAAATAAGGAGCACTTTCTCCAAAAACTAAAATTAAAATGGTTCCAATTACTACTGCAGCAATAATTCCCCCAGTTCCAAAAAAATGATATCCAATTCTACTGAAAGATACAGCAAAAAATGCATTTGAAAGATAATCAAATATCATAAAAGTACTTTGAATACTCGATATATCTTCGATAAATTGGTTAAGTTTAAAAGCTTGACTTTCTGTGATAATTTTTTCTTCTTTCATCTTTTCCAATCTAAATTTGTTTAAGTCTTCATAAGAATACTTAAGCAAAGTAAAAAAGGCACTCAAAAACAATGATACTAAAGCAACAATACTCTGGGGCACGGGGTCAATTCCCATTAACCAACACTCCTTTTTAAAATAAAATATATGGTTATTATAGCATAAAAAATTAGTAATTAGTAGAAAGACTAAAGAAACCTTTGACTCTATTAATTACTAATCTCAAATTAATTATAATATTCTTTTTCTTAACTCTTCCATACTATGGATGGACAAATATCCTGGAGGTACGTCTAGTACGGTTTTAGCACCGTAGGATTTGTCTTTGGATAGTTTATAGCAAGCTCTTGCATAGGCAATATTTACAGATGCAGTAAATTCTGGATTAGAACCTAAGTCCAATTCAAATTTATAGATGCTTATATTATCATCGGATGTTTTTCCCTGACGAATTACTTTACCTCCGTGGGGAATTCCACTGTGATTTTTTTCAAATTCTTTTTCATCTATAAAATGAACAATTGTGTTATACCCTTGAAAATAATCAGGCATATTTACGATTTCATTTCGGATTTCTTCTGCATTATATCCGTCTTCTATAACTGCGAAAACTTCTCTATCATGGGCTTTATGGCTAGTGTATTCTACCTCTTCGCCCTTTACTATCTTATTTACTAAATCTTCCTTAGGAATGGTGTATTGGATAGCTTTTTTTATACCTTTAATTCTTCTTACAGCATCGGAATGTCCTTGGCTTACGCCTTTTCCCCAAAATGTGTAAGTATTTCCTTCGGGCAAAACTGATTCTCCAATTAGCCGATTTAATGAAAATAATCCTGGATCCCAGCCTGTGGATATTATGGAAACAGTATCATTTTCTTTGGAAATTTTATCCACCTCTTGAAAGTATTCAGGTATTTTACCGTGATTATCAAAACTATCTATGGTATTGAATAATTTTGCCATCTCTGGACCTTGGGTGAGTATATCTGATTTAGAACCTCCACACATTATTAAAACGTCAATTATTCTTTGGAAGTTTTTTAGTTCATCAATATAGAAGGTAGGAGAAGAAGTGTTTAATTTTTTTGGATTTCGTCTAGTAAAAATCCCCACTAATTCCATATCGGGATTTCTTTTTAGACCATTTTCCACGCCTTTTCCTAAATTTCCATATCCTAAAATTCCAATTTTAATTTTGCTCATTGGATATCTCCAAAACGTCATCCATAGTGTATAAGCCTGGATTTTTATTTGCTAAAAATTTAGCACCTCTAATGGCTCCGCTTGCAAATATGGCTTTAGAATTTGCTATATGTTTTATTTCTATGATTTCGTCTACTCCAGCAAATATTACATTATGTTCTCCTACTATATTTCCCCCTCTTATGGAAGAAATTCCCACTTCTGTATCTGGTCTTTCTTCAAAAAATCCGGCTCTACCTTCTAAGGAATTAAGTTTGTTTTCTCTTCCTCGATTTGCAGCTTCAAATAGCATTTTTGCAGTGCCACTAGGAGAATCTACCTTGTATTTATGGTGCTTTTCTACTATTTCTATATCATAGCCCTCTAAGATGCGTGAAAGGGTCTCTACGACCATTTCCATTACATTTACTCCTACGCTCATATTACCAGTTTGTAAAATAGGAATTACAGTAGAGGCTTCTTCTATTTTTTCTAAATCTTCTAGAGAATAACCAGTAGTTGCAAGTACCAATGGAGTATTTGTAGAAATACCGTAATTTAATATATTTTTTAATAATTTTGGAGTAGAAAAATCCACTAAAACATTTGCGATTTTTTCTGTAGGAAAGTCTTCTGATACAGGAAACTTCAAATCCCTTCCATTTTCATCTGCAACACCGTAAACTATTTCTATATTTTCTATAGTATCCACAAGATTGGAAATAGTTTTTCCCATTTGACCAGTTGCACCTACTAAAATTATTTTTAAATTCTCCATTTTAAATCTTTCCTAAATCTTTTAGGTTTTTAGAAAGTAAATCCTTTGTCTCTTGAGTAGGTTCCCATAGGGGAAGTCTGTATACTCCTGCAGGCATGCCCATTTGGTTTAAGGCTTCTTTAACAGGAATTGGATTTACTTCTACAAATAGTGAATCTATAAGTGGAAATAATTTAATTTGTAAATTTTTTGCAGTTTCTATATCTCCATCGAAGAAAGCTTGGCACATATCGTGGGTTTCTTTTGGGCAAATATTCGCAGAAACTGAAATTACTCCATCTCCTCCAACAGATAGTAGAGGAATTACTACATCGTCATTTCCAGAATAAATTGCAAAATCAGGAGGTAAAGCACTTCTAAGAGCTACAGTGTATGCTAAATCTCCAGTTGCGTCCTTGATTCCTACAATATTTTCTATTTTAGATAATTCTACAACTAAATCTACAGGTATTGGAACTGCAGTTCTTCCAGGAACTGTATATAAAATCACCGGTACGCTAGAGGCATTAGCTATGGTTTTAAAATGTTCGTATAAGCCTTGTCTATTGGCTTTATTGTAATATGGTGTCACTACTAAAAGTCCATCTACTCCAGAAGCTGAAACTAATTTAGAAAATTCAGCACTTGCTAGGGTATTATTAGTACCAGTTCCTGCAATTACTGGAATTTTACCGTCAATTACTTCTACACATTTTTTTATTACTTCCAATTGTTCTTCATCACTCATAGTGGATGCTTCCCCTGTTGTGCCTGTAATAATTATGGCATCAGTGGAGTTTTCTAAATGAAAATTAAGTAATTCTTCTAAACCTGCAAAATCTATTTCTCCGTTTTCCAAAAATGGAGTTACTAGGGCAACTCCTGAACCTCTAAATAACATTATTTTCCCTCCTATAAATCAAATTCATCTGCAAATGCGTTAACGAGTTCATTTCCATTTTTTTCATCTACAATGTATGAAATGCTAATCTCTGATGTGGATACTTCGTAAAAATTAAATTTCTCCTTGTGCAAGATGTCAAAAGCCCTTGCTGCAACACCTACTTGATTTCTCATAGCTGAGCCAATTAGAGAAACTTTGGATAAGCTTTCTAAAAAATTAAAATCCATTTTCATTTCCTCTAGGATTTCTCGGACAACTGCTTTGGAAGATAAGTCTGTAGTAAATGAGGATATTTGATTTCCTTCTTTATCTCTTGCATGACTTATTAAATCTATATTTACGTCATTAGCAGCTAGGTTTTTAAAACATTCAGTAATTTTAGATGGAGTATCGAAACTTTCGTTTATTATTACTAATAGTACATCATCTTTTTTTGAAATATTTGTTATTACATTTTTCTCCAAATTATCCACCTCCGATATATAAGTTCCCACTACATCTCCTGTGTTTAAAGCGATATAAAGGGGAACAGAGAATTTTTCTGCCATTTCCACTGATCTAGGCTCTATTACTTTTGCACCTAGATTAGCCATTTCCATAGTCTCTTCGTATGTCAATTGGTCAATTTTTTTGGCGTTTTTTCTAACTCGAGGATCCACTGTATAAATTCCAGTCACATCAGTGTAAATTTCACATTCTGCATTTAACACAGCAGCCAAAGCTACTGCAGATGTATCTGAACCACCTCTACCTAGGGTAGTGATGTCTCCTGATTCGTTTATTCCTTGGAACCCTGTTACAATTACAATTTTTCCTTTTTCAAGTTCTTCTTCTAGTTTCTTAGAATCTATAGAATCAATTTTGGATTTCTTATGATTGCCAATAGTTTTAACTCCTGCTTGAAATCCTGTTAAAGCTATGGAATCTGTGCCAAGGCTTTGGAAGTGAATAGCCAAAAGGGATGCTGAAATCATCTCTCCTGTACTCATTAACAAATCCATTTCTCGTAAACTAGGATTTTCTGATAGTTCCTCAGCCATAGAAATTAAATTGTCAGTAGTTTTTCCCATTGCAGAAACTACAACTATTACTTGGTCGCAAGTCTTTTTTCTATTTAATATGACTTGAGCAACGGATTTTATTTTTTCCGTAGTGGCAACTGAGGAGCCGCCAAATTTCATTACAACTCTTTTCATTTTCTTTCCACATCGTTTCTTATTAAATCTTCATAAGTTTCGCCTTTAACTGCTAATCTGCACTCTCCATCTTCCACAAAAACTACAGCAGGTCTTTGGATTCTGTTGTAATTTGAGCTCATGGAGTAGGTGTAGGCACCTGTGGAAGGAATTATTAGTATATCTCCAGTTTCTACTTTTGGAAGACTGACATTTTCTATTAATATATCCCCAGTTTCACAGAGTTTTCCTGCCACTGTGTATTCATAAGCAACTTCATCACATATTTTGTTGGCTATTCCAGCTTCATATTCAGCCTCATAAAGAGCGTGTCTAGGATTATCTGTCATACCCCCATCTACAAAAACGTATTTAAGTCCTGTAATGGTTTCTTTTAAAGAACCAACAGTATAGATAGTAGAACCAGCATTATTAATCAAGGATCTACCAGGCTCGATGCTAATTATTTCCACATTGAATTGTAATGATTTTAATTTTTCTTCTATTATATTAATGTATTTTTTTAAAAATTCAGACAATTCAAAGGGATTATCTTTTTCTGTATAATAAACTCCAAATCCTCCGCCTAAATTTATCTCTCTAATATTTAAATTAAAGTTTTTTTCTATGTCATAAGCAAATTGAATCATGGCATCTGAACTGGCAAAGAAGAATTTTTCATCAAAAACTTGTGACCCTATGTGACAGTGGATTCCTTTTAAATCTACGAACTCATCCTCTTTCATTTCTTTTATTAATAATTTTGTTTTTTCGTTAAAGATGCTCATTCCAAATTTAGAATCATCTTTAGCAGTTTGGATGTACTTGTGGGTTTCTGCCTCTATTCCAGGATTAACACGGAGAAGGACAGAGACTTTTACTTTGTCTTTTTTTGCAAATTCAGAAATAAGTTCATATTCATTTTCATTGTCTATTACTATGGTTCCAACATTGGATTCAATTGCCAGTTCCAATTCTTCGTATAGTTTGTTATTACCGTGGTAGTAAATTTTTTGGGGATTTGCTCCACCTTTTAATGCAGTATATAGTTCGCCACCGCTTACTACGTCTGTATATAATCCCAATTCTGAGACTAAATTTGCCATATAGAGATTGGTAAATGCTTTCGATGCGTAGATTACTCTAGTCTCAAAGTTTTTAGATTTAAAATTGTCTAAAAAGATTTGGGCCTTGTCTTTGAAATATTTTTCATCGATTACATATAAAGGTGTTCCAAATTTCTCTCTGAGTCTTTCTACTCCCACTCCACCTATATGAAGTTCATTGTTTTTTTCTTCCATGTTTCCAAAAAATTTCATTAATTTCACTCCCTCAATTTGAAATTAGATACAAAAAAACCACGAGCAAAAGGCCTCGCGGTAATAGAAATCCTTCTGCCCAAATGTGAGAAGTACTCCAAAAAAGAGAGGGCATCTCTTCTTTGACAGTATCATACTTATTCAGTATGATCCCAACGCCAATTTGGCATTTCGGCGATTTTTCCTTTCGAACTCTACTCTTAAAAACCGCATCCCCTTACTCACATTTCTAATTT